>DASQDJ010000094.1:0-5581 GCA_035634215.1 Solirubrobacterales bacterium
AGCGGCTACGCCCTCGTCTTCACCTCAGAGCAGCTCGGGTGGCGAGGCGCCTCCCTCAGGCGCCGTCGTCGACACCACGACGACCGTACGCGACACGAGCGCCGCCGTGGGAGGCACGCGCGGTCCGGAGCGCTCGACCCCTCAGCCGACCGTCACGGCACAGGAGGTGGCCGCGATGGACCGGTGGCTTGCCCGCGTCTGGCCCGGGATCGCGCTCGATGGCCGCGACGCGGACGGCGGCGTGCTCGTCGAGGCGGCGGACCTGTTCCGCCCGGCGCTTGCCGGCATCGCTCGCGCGCTTGCCGCCATCCCGGCGATCGGCAGGCCGGCCGCCGACCTTCCCTTCGCCGGCTCGCCGGCGCCAGCCGGGGCCCCCGCGACCGCGAACGACCCGCAGGCGACCCTCTCAGACGTCTCCGCGGCGGACTGGAAAGACGTCTTCTACGTGGCCGCGCTTGTCCTGCTGCTGGCGCTGCTGGCGTTCACGCTCTGGAAGGAGATGGGGCCCGCGCTGCGCGCTGGCCTGCGGTGACTTCCTCCCGGAGGCGGTCGGGAAGCCGGACCATGGCGCGCAGCCGCTCCAGCGCCGCTGGGCTGCCTTCGATCTCGACGCGCTCACGGTCGTCGGCGAGGACCAGGGCCGCGATCACGCCGCGGGGCGAGCCCGCCAGGGTCAGGTCGGGCGCGGTGGCCTCGCCTCGCTGGGCGCCGATCGCGCCGTCGGCGATTCGCAGGATCGAGGCGTGGTCGCCGCTGCGCAGCTGCACCGTCAGGGTCGCGTCGGACGGGGGCTCCAGGATCACCCGCAGGGCGTTCGGCAGCCACGAAGCCTCGAGCTCGGAGGCATCCTCGAGCCGGTAGAAGTTGAGCCCCCAGCGGCCCAGGTCGAGCAGCGGTCCCTCCAGCTCGCGGCCGACGTCCGTCAACTCGTAGACGACCGCCCCGACCGGCGGGCCGAGCCGCCGACGTCGCACGATCCCATCCGCCTCGAGATCTCGGAGGCGGCGGGTGAGCACGTCGGTCGGGGCGCCGCCCACTCCCCGCGCTAGATCGGAGAAGCGGAGCGGCCCCAGCAACAGCTCGCGGACGATGAGCAGCGACCAGCGCTCCCCGATTCGGTCGAGAGCCCCAGCCACGCTGCACGCCTGTCCGTAGTTACGGCGGCTCACGAAAGCATCGTAGCGTCTGTGATTTGAATCTCAAAGCGATTGCTTTGAGCTCTGGTACAGTCGCCGCGATCTCACAGGCCGCCCGTCCCCAGCGTTGGAGGTGCAGATGAACCGGATCGCCGAGCTCACGTGGAAGCGCCCCAAGCTCGTGCTCGTGCTCGTCGGGCTCTTCGTCCTCGTCGCCGGCGCGGTCGGCAAAGACGTCGAGAGCCACCTCAAGGCGGCCGGCTTCACCGACAGCGCCTCGGAGAGCGAGCGGGCGACGGCGCTCCTGACCGAGCGGCTCGGCTTCGACCCCAACCCGGCGATCGTCCTCGTCGTCCGCGAGCCGGGCGGCGGCCGCCTGGACGTCTCGAGTCCCGCCGTGCGGCGCGAGGTCGCGCGGCTCAGTGGCGAGATCGGCCGGCTCGACCACGTCGGCCGGGTCGTCAACCCGCTCCGCGACCGCGGCGCGGGCGCCCGGCTGATCGCCGCGGACGGCCGCTCGCTCGTGGTCTCTGCCCATCTCGACACGGCCGACATCGAGGACACCGGCGGGGTCGTAGCCGAAGCGGTGGCGCCGATCGCGGCCGAGAGCAGCCTCGACGTCGCCATGGGCGGCTTCGCGCCGGGCTTCAACGAGACCAACGACCAGACGCGCGAGGACCTCACCAAGTCGGAGCTGATCGCCTTCCCCGTGCTGGCGCTGCTGCTGCTCTTCGTCTTCCGCGGCGTCGTCGCGGCGGCGATCCCGCTGCTAATCGGGGTTATCTCGATCGTCGGCACCCTGCTCGTGCTGCGGGTGATGGCCGGCTTCGTCGACACGTCGCTGTTCGCGCTCAACATCGCGACCGGCCTCAGCCTCGGGCTCGCGGTCGACTACGCGCTGCTGCTCGTCTCCCGCTACCGCGAGGAGCTGGCGGCGCACGGGCACAGCCGCGAAGCGCACGTGCGGACGGTGCGGACGGCCGGCCGCACCGCGCTCTTCTCCGGGCTCACGGTCGCGGCGGCGATGGCCGCGCTGATCGTCATGCCGCAGCGATTCCTCTACTCGATGGCGGTAGCCGGCACCGCGGTGGCGTTGCTCTCGGCGCTGATCGCGCTGCTCGTCGTGCCCTCGATTCTGGCGCTGCTCGGCACCCGCATCGACGCCCTCTCAATCCGCCGCGGCCCCGCCGTCTCCGATACCTCAGACGGGTGGTATCGCGTGGCGCGCGGGGTCATGCGGCGGCCCGTCGCGGTAGCGCTGGCCAGCTCGGCGCTGATGCTCGCCGCGGCGGCGCCGCTGCTCTGGACGACGCTGACCGGGCCGAGCGCCGAAGCGGTGCCCCCCGGCCAGCCCTCCTACGACGCCTACCGCTACGTCGAAGCGCACTACCCGCGCGACGTCAGCGAGGCGGTCACGGTCGCCGTCGACGGCGCGACCGGCGAGGCGCGGCTGAGCTCCTTCCGGCAGCGGATCGAAGCGGTCGAGGGCGTGACCGGCGGTGGCCCCTTCGCCGCCGCTTCGGAGGACGTCGCCTACGCCAACTTCGCGCTCGCCGGCCCGGCGCTCGACGGCGCCTCCCAGGACGCCGTGCGCCAGATCCGCGACCTCCAGCCGCCCGGCGGCGGCAGTTCGCTCGTCTCCGGCAACACGGCCCGCTTCATCGACCAAAAGGAGAGCCTGGCCAGCCACGCGCCCGCCGTGGTCGGGATCATCGTGCTGACCACCCTGGTCGTCCTCTTCCTGCTGACCGGCTCGGTGCTGCTGCCGCTGAAGACGCTGGTCATGAACGCGCTGACGCTGGGCACGACGCTCGGCGTGCTGGTCCTCGCCTTCCAGGAGGGCTGGCTGAAGAGCCCGCTCGACTACACCGGCCCGGCGGCGGTCGAGGTGACCAGCCTCGTCTTCCTCTTCGCGGTGATCTTCGGCCTCGCCACCGACTACGCGGTGCTGGTGATGGCGCGTATCAAGGAGCGGCGCGACTGCGGCGACTCCAATGAGGAGGCCGTCGCGACCGGCATCGGCCGCACGGGCCGCGTGATCACCGCCGCCGCCCTGGCGATCGCCGTCGTCTTCCTCGCCTTCGCGGTCAGCTCCGTCTTCTTCGTCAAGCAGATCGCGATCGGCATGGCGGTCGGCGTCCTCGTCGACGCGACGATCGTCCGCGCCCTCCTCGTCCCCTCCCTGATGCGCCTCTTCGGCGAGTGGAACT
Organism: Solirubrobacterales bacterium; assembly: GCA_035634215.1. Lineage (GTDB taxonomy): Bacteria > Actinomycetota > Thermoleophilia > Solirubrobacterales > 70-9 > VRUE01. The sequence continues at coordinate 3,347 of DASQDJ010000094.1, forward strand.
GGTGGGCGCCACGGCCGCTGCGGAGGCTCCAGGAGCGCTTCGGGTTCTCGGAGGGCGAGGGCCCCCACACGGCCGGCCCCCGCCCCGCAAGCGAATCGGGCTCATAAGACCCCGTCGACCTCGGCGCCTCCCAACTAGGGGGATTCAGATTCCAAAACGCGGTTCATGTCATCGAGGAGACGATCGTCGAGCACCCGTACGGGCTCGCACTCCTCGACCGGCCCTTCGGCGATCGCGAACTGGGCTTCATAGCCGCCTTCGGGGTCTCCGGCGTAGGACCCCGGGGATCCGGAGATGACCACGGTCTGGTCGGGACGGAACTCCGCTGGGTCGAGATTGATGTTCCCGGTCGCAGCGCGGTACTCGTCCTCGGGGATCTCACCGGCCTGGTAGCCCTGCCAGCGCTCCCGCCACTGCTCGGCGCTCATGATCCCGATCGTCATCGCTGGGCCCGGGCCAGCCACTCTCATCCCGCCGATGGTCACGCCGAGCGACGTTCTCACGGTCGACGGCGAGAAGCGCGGTGCGCGACAAGTCGTTCCGGCCGGCAGCCAGGTGACCTGAGAACGGATTCCGGCTTCCCCGAGCGCCGCTTCGAGGCCCTCGGCGTCTTCGGGGCTGTAGACCTCGATCGTCACCCCGCCGCCGTCCTGCGGTTCGACGGCGAATGCCTCGGACGTGTTGTCGCTTCCGGAGTTGAAGACGAGCACCGCCGCGGCGGCCGCGAGCACCGCCGCGGCGCCGACGGCAAGCCGTGGGGCGAGACGCCATCCAGGGGTGCGTGCCGCGCTCTCGGTCAAGGCCTCCTTTTCGGCGCCCCGCCGGGCGACGACGGCCTTCAGCTCGCCGAGCAACTTCTCCTCGAAGTCGCGGTGGCCGGGATTCTCTTTCACGGTTGCCCTCCCTTGTCGACAATCGGTTCGGTTGACACGTGCTCCAGCTCGGCTCGCAACTTGCGTCGAGCGCGGTGCAGGCGAACGCGAGCGGTCACCGGTCGCACGCCCGCGGCGGCAGCGGCCTCAGTGAGGCTCAGTTCGTCGACGGCGACCAGCTCAAGGACGGCCCGCTCTGGCTCAGAGAGGCCGTCCATCGCCTCGTAGAGGTGGCGCAGCTTCGCGCTGGCTTCGATCCGAGCCTCGATCTGAGCCGCGTCATCCTCGTCGAGGAGGGCGCTGGCGCGAAGCCGCATATCTCGGGCCCGCTCGCGACCGACTCGCCGCCGGTCGAGGGCGACGGTCGTGCGGGCGATGCCGTAAAGCCATGCCTTCGGGGTCCCGCGCCCAGATCGGTATCTGTGAGCCGCGCCGATCGCCGCGAGGAAGATCTCCGCGGTGAGGTCGGCAGCGTGCTCGCGATCGCCAACGCGACGGGCCACGAATCCTTGGATCGCCTCCAGGTGCTCTCGATAGAAAGCCTCGAAGATCTCCGGGTCAGTCGAGATCCAGCGAAGCTGCTCGGGACCGACGCCGCGCTCACGCACGTTGAAGAGCGCCAGGCGACGACTGAGTGAGCTTGCTGGGCTGGACAGGGCCAATTCGGTCTCCATGCCCCTTATTGGCCGGAGGACGGAAAAGCGTTACCGATTTCGGAGCCACAGCAGTCTCAAGCGCGCAGAGCCGGCTCGGCGATGGCATCGGAGGCCCGCGTGCGACCCGTCACACTGACCTTGACATAAATCCGTGTCTCGATAATCTTTCGGCGTTCCCTTTAGCGGCGAGAGGCGCTGCGGCGCCCTTGCACGCGATCCCCCATCTCCCAGAACCCGAAAGGTGATCGACGTTGATCGATAGCCCGCGCCGCGTCGCCGTGGTCGGCGGCAACCGGATTCCGTTCGCGCGCTCCAACTCCGTCTACTCGCGCGCCTCCAACCAGGACATGCTCACCGCGGCCCTCGACGGCTTGGTCGACCGCTTCGACCTCGACGGCGAGCGGCTCGGCGAGGTCGCCGGCGGCGCGGTGCTCAAGCACTCGCGCGATCGCGACCTCACGCGCGAGAGCGTGCTCGGCACGCGGCTCGCGCCCGAGACCCCGGCCTACGACGTCCAGCAGGCGTGCGGAACAGGCCTCGAGGCGGCGATCCTCGTAGCCAACAAGATCGCCCTCGGGCAGATCGACTCCGGCATCGCCTGCGGTGCCGACACCACCTCCGACGCGCCGATCGCCCTCAACGAGGACCTGCGCGAGATTCTCCTCGAGGCGAACCGGATGAAGTCCAACGCAGACCGGTTGAAGCTG
>DASQDJ010000095.1:0-16375 GCA_035634215.1 Solirubrobacterales bacterium
GTCTCGCGCAGCCTCGCCGCCTGCGAGGGCGCCCTGCTCGTCGTCGACGCCGCCCAGGGCGTCGAGGCGCAGACGGTCGCCAACACCTACCTGGCGATCGAGAACGGGCTGGAGCTGATCCCGGTCATGAACAAGGTCGACCTGCCCGGCGCCGAGCCGGAGCGCGTCTCGGCCGAAATCGCCGACCTGCTCGGCGGCGACCCCGATGAAGCGCTGCCGATCTCCGCCAAGACGGGGGAGGGGGTCCCCGAGGTGCTGGAGGCGATCGTCGCCAGGGTGCCGCCGCCCGGCGGCGAGCGCGCCGTCCCGCCCCGTGCCCTGATCTTCGACTCCGAGTTCGACCAGTACCGCGGCGTCGTCGCCTACGTGCGGATGGTCGACGGCGCCTTCCGCAAGAGCCAGCCGATCGTCGCGATGCAGAACGAGACCGAAGCCGACATCGACGACCTTGGCTTCTTCCGGCCGGCGATGACCGCGGTGGGAGAGATGGAGGCCGGCGACGTCGGCTACCTGATCACCGGCATAAAGGACGTCGCCAAGCTGCGGGTCGGCGACACGCTGACCTCCCCGGCCAACCGCGCCTCCGAGGCGCTCGAGGGCTATCGCGAGGTGCGGCCGATGGTCTTCTGCGGACTCTTCCCGATCGACACCGACCGCTACGAGGACCTGCGCGACGCGCTCGAGAAGCTCGTCCTCAACGACGCGGCGCTCTCCTACGAGCCGGAGACCTCCGAGGCGCTCGACTTCGGCTTCCGTGCGGGCTTCCTGGGCCTGCTCCACATGGAGATAGTCCGCGAGCGACTGGAGCGCGAGTACGGGCTCGAGCTGCTGGCGACGACCCCGAACGTGCGCTACGTCGCCCACCTGACGACCGGCGAGACCGTCGAGGTCCACAGCCCCACGGAGCTGCCCGACCCAAACACGATGGAGACGATCGAAGAGCCCTACATCCGCGCCACGATCATCTGCCCGAAAGACCACGTCGGGCCCGTGATGGAGCTGTGCCAGGCGCGTCGCGGCACTCATGTCGACATGCACTACCTCAGCCCGGTTCGCGTCCAGCTCCGCTACGACCTGCCTCTCGCCGAGATCGTCCTCGACTTCTTCGACTACCTGAAGTCCTCGACGCGCGGCTACGCCTCGCTCGACTACGAGCCGATTGGCAACCGGGCCTCTGACCTGGTCAAGGTCGACATCCTGCTCGCCGGCGACAAGGTCGACGCGCTCTCGATCATCGTCCACAAGGACTTCGCCTACGAGCAGGGAAAGCGGCTGGTCGAGCGGCTGCGCAAGACGATCCCGCGCCAGCTCTTCGACGTTCCCGTCCAGGCCGCGGTCGGCTCGCGCATCCTCGCCCGCGAGACCGTCAAGGCCCTGCGCAAGGACGTCACGGCGAAGCTCTACGGCGGCGACGTCACCCGCAAGCAGAAGCTGCTGAAGAAGCAGAAAGCGGGCAAGAAGCGGATGAAGTCGGTTGGCCGGGTGGAAGTGCCGCAGGAGGCGTTCCTCGCGGTGCTGGAGATCGACGAATAGGGGTGGTGGTGGAGGGGTCGGGCACCCTCCTCTCTCAACTTTTTGCGAAGACCGTAGAGGGGCTGACGCCCGGTCCGGGACGCGCAAAAAGTACAAGCCGTTCGGAGGCGCCCGACCCCTCCTTCCACACGCCCGAAAGCTCCGATTAGCGCCAGCCCACAAGGGAGCGAGCACCGCCCATCACGCAAGCTGGCTGGGTGGCCAATATATTCCGGCGCCATGGCGATCAAGACCGAGGCGATAGGCAAGGAATGGCCGGCCACGACCTACGAGGTCGGCCGGGAGAAGATCAGGGAGTACGCGACGGTGATCGGGCTCGACAACCCGGTCCACTTCGACCGCGAGGCGGCCAAGGCCGCCGGCTTCCGCGACGTGGTCGCGCCGCCGATGTTCGCGGTCGTCTACAGCTCCCCCGCGGTCGGGCCGGCGATGTTCGACCCGGAGGTCGGCATGAACTTCGCGGCGATGGTCCATGGCGGCCAGGAGTTCGAGTGGGGCGAGCCGGCCTGCTCGGGCGACGAGATCACCACCACGGCGAAATGCCTGGACATCTCCGAGAAAGACGGCAAGGGCTTCTACGTCTTCGAGACGAATTCGGTCAACCAGAACGGCGATCAGGTGACCCGTGGGACCTGGACGCTGATCGTGAGGGGAGTCTGAGATGGCGTCTCTTAACAGCGGCGACTCGATCCCGGAGCTGCGGGTCACCCCCGACAAGTACCTGCCGCACCGCTACGCCGGCGCCTCGGGCGACTTCAACCCGATCCACATCGACCCGGAGTTCGCGAAAGCGGTCGGCCTGCCCAACACGATCCTGCACGGCCTCTACATGATGGGGCTCACCGCCCGCGCCGCCACGGAGGCGGCCGGCGGCGACCCACGAGCCCTCAAGCGCCTCTCGGTCCAGTTCCGCGGCATGGGTGCCCCGGAGACCGAGATCGTCGTAAGCGGCGAGGTGAAGTCGGTCGAGGACGGCAGGGCGGTCGTCGATGTCGTCGCCGCCCAGGGCGAGAACCAAACGATCCGCAACGCCGAGGCCGAGATCCAGCTCTGAGCGGTGAGCGGGGCCGGGTGGCCCTCACGCTCAACTTTTTGCGAAGACCGTTCTCGGCCGGCGCGGGCGCTGCCGCGCAAAAAGTACAAGCCGCTTAGAGGGCCACCCGGCCCCGCTTTTACACTCCGAAGGATGCTTTCTCAGCGGCAAGAGCTGATTCTCAGGCTGGTTGTAGATGCCTACCTGCACACCGCCAAGCCGGTTCCCTCTAAGGAGCTGGCTCAGATGCCGGAGGTGGAGTGGGGCCCTTCGACCGTGCGGGCGGAGCTGGCGGCGCTGGAGGCTGCCGGCTACCTGACGCACCCGCACACCTCGGCGGGACGGGTTCCGACCGACCTCGGCTACCGCTATTACGTCGAGGCGCTGCTTGCCTCGGGGGCGCCGCGTCCGGAGGCGGCGGTTCAGCTGCGGCTCTCGCAGTTGCGCCGCGAGGTCGACGAGGCGATGCGCGAGACGACCGCGGCGCTCGCCCAGGTCACCGACCTGATGGCGGTGGCCACGGCGCCGCCGCTCGCTTCGGCGACGATCCACCGGGTCGAGGTGCTGCGCCTGCAGCCGAACAAGGTGATGGCGATAGCCATTGCCTCGACGGGCGCGATCGCCAAGCGCGTCTTCGACTTCGAGCAGCCCGTCGATCGCGGCCTGGTCGAATGGGCGTCCAGCTACCTCAACGAGTCGCTGGCCGGGCTCGGCGTCGGCGCTCGGATGATCGCCAACAAGCTCGCGGACCCCGCTCTCAGCCGGGTCGAGGCGGAGTTCGTGGCCACGCTGGCGCCGGCCTTCACCGACCTCGAGCACGAGCCGGGGGAGACGCTCTACGTCGATGGCGCTTCGCGCCTCCTCTCCGAAGAGCACATCGAGGACCTGCCGCGGGCCGATCGACTGATGACGGCGCTGGAGCGGCGCGCGAGCGTGCTCGGCATGCTCCGCTCGGCGCTCGACGAGCGCTCGGTCTTCTACTGGATCGGCGGAGAGAACCCGCAGCCGGAGCTGCGCTCGGTCAGCGTCGTCGGCGCCAACTACGGCCTCGCCCATCGCAACCTCGGCTCGGTCGGCGTCGTCGGCCCGCTGCGGATGGACTACGCGACGGCGATCGCCTCGGTGCGCGGCGCCGCCCGCGAGTTGTCTCGCTACTGCGAGAGCGTCTACGACAGCTGATCGTGCCGCCCGACTATTACGAGACCCTCGGCGTCGAGCGGGACGCCTCCCAGGCCGAGATCAAGCGCGCCTTCCGTCGCCTGGCCCGCGAGCTGCACCCGGACGTCAACGACCACGATCCAGAGGCGGAGGAGAAGTTCAAGGCGGCCGCCGAGGCCTATGAGGTCCTCTCCGATCCCGAGCGGCGCCGCACCTATGACGCCTACGGCCACGAGGGCCTGCGGGGCGGCGCCCAACCCGCCGGCTTCGGCTCGGTCGAGGACATCTTCCAGGCCTTCTTCGGCGGCAGCGGCTTCGGCTTCGAAGTGCGGCGCGGCCCGATGCGGGGCCAGGATCTGCTGCACCGCATCGAGATCTCCGCCCTCGACGCGATGCTCGGGGCAAAGGTCAAGATCCCCACTCAGGAGGGGGAGCGGGAGATCGAGCTGCCGGCGGGGATCCAGGCGGGCACCCAGCTGGCGCTCCGCGGACACGGGCTGCCCGGGGTCAACGGCGGCCCGCCCGGCGACCTGATCATCGCCGTCCAGGTCATCGTGCCCGGCGACCTCTCCGACGAGCAGCGCGAGCTTGCGGAGAAGCTCGCCGAGAGCTTGGAGCCGCGCAACTTCCGCTCGGCCGGCGGTGGCGGCGAGAGCTTCTTCTCGCGCATGCGGCGAGCCTTCGGTTGATCAGGCTGGCCGTCAGGTGCCGGCCCGAGCAGGCAGAGGTCGTGCTCGCCGAGCTGGTCGTGCTGGCTCCCAACGGGGTCGAGGAGGAGCATGGCTCCGGCTACGTCGAGTACGCGATCTACGGCGGCGAGGGCGAGCTGCCGGAGCTGGGCGAGCTGGAGGTTGCGGCTGGCGAGGGCCTCGTCGAGCTGATCGCGACCGAGGTCCCCGACGACTGGGCCGATCGCTGGCAGGACTTCCACAAGCCGATCCTCGTGGGCGAGCGACTTTGGCTGCGCCCCTCTTGGGAGCCGCCGCGCGACGGGACCGTCGATGTCATCGTCGATCCCGGCCGTGCCTTCGGGACCGGCGCGCACCCGACGACTCGGCTCTGCCTCGAGCTGCTGCTCGACCTGGCGTGCCGCGGCGAGGCAACCGGCCCGCTGACCGATCTGGGCACTGGCTCGGGGGTCCTCGCGATCGCGGCGGCCAAGCTCGGCTGGGGCCCGGTGTCCGCTTGCGACTACGAGGAGGCCGCGGTCGAGGCAGCGGCAGCCAACGCTGCCACCAATGGCGTCGAGCTCGCTTGCGAGTGCGCCGACCTGCGCCAGGAGCTACCGAAGCTCGCGCCCACTGTGGTCTGCAACGTGACGGCCCCGCTCCAGCGCGAGATCGCCGCTGCGCTGGCGAGCGGCAGCGGGAGGGGTGGGAGGAGCCTCCCCGCTGTTGCTCCGAGCGCCCCTCCCCACACCCCCCAAACCCTCATCTGCTCCGGCCTGCTGCCGACCGAGCTGGACGAGATCGCCGCCGCCTACGCCGCGGCTGGCCTCGCCGAGGGCGAACGCCGCCACGCCGGCGACTGGGCCGCTCTCCTGCTCCGTCGTGGCTAGCGGATAGTGTTCCCGCCGATGCTGGCTTCGATCACCGCTTACGGGATCGGGAAGTTCATCCACGTCCTCGCCGTCGTGCTCGCCTTCGGGCCGACGTACGCCTATCCCGTCTTCGCCGCGGTCGCCCAGCGACTCGATCCGCGCAGCGTGCCGACGATGCTGCGGGGGATCGCCATGACCGAACGGATCTTCGTGATCCCCGGCATGATCGTGCTGCTCGTCGCGGGCGTCTACGCCCAGGCCGAGGGGAACTGGGAGGGCAGCGAGTCGTGGCTCAGCGTTGGCTACGCCGCGATCCTCGTTCTGCTGGCGATGACTTTCCTCTTCTTTCGTCCGCAGACGAAGCGGGCGCTGGAGATCGCTGAGCGCGACCTCGCCGACGGCGGGGAGCTTGGCGACGAGTTCGAAGCGGTCTCGAAGCGGATTGCCCTGGGCGGGCAGATCGCCAGCCTGATCGTGATCGTCACGATCTTCTTCATGGTCGTCAAGCCCTGACGTCTCTGTCCGCGCCCGACGCCCAGCCGAGCCGCTCGCAGCCGATCGCCATGTTCGACTCCGGCGTCGGCGGCCTGACCGTCTTACACGAGTGCCTGGTCTCCCTCCCGGAGGAGGACTTCCTCTACCTCGGTGATACCGCCTTGTTCCCCTACGGCTCGCGGCCGGTCGACGTGCTGAGGCGGCGGGCGGCGGCAATCTCGGGCATGCTGCTCGACCGCGGCGCCAAGCTGCTCGTGATCGCCTGCAACACGGCTACGTCGATCGCCACCGACATCGTTCGTGAGGTGGCGGGCGGGAGGGGCGTCGAAGTCGTGCCGGTGGTCGAGCCACAGGCGGAAATCGCCGCCGCGATCAGCGACAGTGGCAAGGTCGGCGTGCTCGCGACCCCCAACACGGTCAAGAGCGGCGCCTACCGCCGAGCGCTCGAGCGCCAGGGCCGCGCCCTCGAGGTGACCGAGGTGGAGGCCCCTGACCTCGCCTCCTTCATCCAGGAGGGCTCGACCTTCGACGATCGGATCGTCGAGATGACGCGCGGCTACTGCCGGCCACTGAGGCGGGCCGGCATCGACACCCTGATCCTCGGCTGCACCCACTACCCGCTGGTCGCGCCGATGTTGCAGCGCATCCTTGGGCGCGACGTGCGCCTGGTCAGCGGCGGCCATGCGGTCGCCGCCGCGGTGCAGCGCAGCCTCGCGTCGCGCGGCTTGCTGAGCGACAGCGGGGAGGAGGGTGACTATCGGTTCCTGTGCACCGGCGAGGTCGAGTCGTTTCGGACTGTCGGCAGCCGCTTCCTCCAGATGCCCCTGGGGCGCATCGAGCGGATCGAGCTGCCCGGGCCCGCCGCTCCGCGCGCCTCCTGACACAGAGGGTTCGAAGAGATTTCACTCCCTGCGCGCCACCCGCGCGCCCGGCCCTGCGAGGGTCACCCCATGACCACAATCATGTCTGGCAATACCGTATATACTCCCCCTGTGGCCAAAGTCATGATCTCGATCCCCGACGACCTGCTCGAGCGGCTCGACGCCCAGGCGCGAGCCAACCGCGAGACCCGCAGCGGCTTCCTGCGGCGCCTCGCCGAGCGCGAGCTGGACGTTGCCCGGGCAAAGGAGCGAGAAGAGCTCGAAGAGCTCCTCGACAAGGCCACCGTCCCCGGCGGCATGGGCGGAGAATCCGCTCGGCTGATCCGGGAAGACCGTGAATCCCACTGACGTGCAGCTGATCGACGCGAGCGTGTGGGTCGCCAGCACCGATCCCGCCGACCGGTTTCACGCTTCGGCTCGAGCTGTCGTGGCTAACTACGCGAGCCCGTTGGCAGCACTCGATCTGACCCTCTACGAGGTCGCAAACGTCATGGGCGGCAAGAGGGGGCGGCCGACCGAAGGTCGTTTTCTGGTCAGGCTGATCGCGAGGCGATGTCGCGAGAACCTCGTGGTGGCCGAGGCCGACCTGCTCGAGTCCGCCATCGAACTCGCCGCCGAGCACGACCTCACCGCCTACGACGCCGCTTACGTGGCGGCTGCTCGCCGGCGTGGCTGGACGCTGGTCAGCTGCGACGTCGCGGACCTGGTGTCGAAGGGACTGGCGGTGACGCCGGACGCCTCCGACTACCCTTTGGCGGGATGAGCGTCCTCGAGCAGGTCCAGGCAGACGTGCGCAGCGCGATGAAAGCGGGCGAGCGGGAGCGGGCCGCCGCGCTGCGGATGATCGTCGACTCGCTGCAGCAGGACGCGAAGTTCGGGAAGGGCGACGAGGTCGCCGTCCTGCAGCGCGAGCGCAAGAAGCGGCTCGAGGCGGCCGAGGCCTTCGCCGAGGCGGGCCGCGACGAGCAGGCGGCGAGCGAGCGCTTCGAGGCGGGCCTGGTGGAGAGCTACCTGCCCGAGCAGCTCTCCGACGGCGATCTGAGCGAGCTGGTCGAGGCGGCCCTTGCCGAGACTGGCGCCAGCGAGCCCAAGCAGATGGGGCAGGTGATGTCGGCGCTGATGCCCAAGGTGGCCGGGCGCGCCGACGGCAAGCGGGTCAGCGCGGCGGTGCGGGAAAAACTTGGCGCGTAGGCAGCTCACCCTCGACAACACGGTCGCCGCCGAGCTGGCCGGCTCCGAGGACGCGGTGCTGCGGGCGCTGAAAGGCCGGCTCGATTGCGACTTTCACCTGCGCGGCAACGTGCTGACGCTCGACGGCGACTCCGACGACGTGCAGACGGCCGCGACGGTCGTCGACGAGCTGGTCGACCTGATCGAGCAGGGACACGAGGTGGCGCCGGGCACGATCGAGGCGGTGACCGGCGCCCTCGACGCGCACGAGAGCCCCGCGGCGATCCTCGAGGACGTCGTCTGGCGCCACCGCAACACCAAGGTGGCGCCGAAGACGCTCAACCATAAGCGCTACGTCGACTCGATCCGCCGCCACACGATCACCTTCGGGATCGGGCCCGCGGGCACGGGCAAGACGTTTCTCGCGGTCGCGATGGCCGCCCACGCCCTCGCCGAGCGTGAGGTCCAGCGGATCATCCTCACCCGCCCCGCGGTCGAGGCGGGCGAGCGCCTCGGCTTCCTCCCGGGCGACATCCAGGCGAAGGTGGACCCTTACCTGCGACCCCTCTTCGACGCGCTCTTCGACATGCTCGACCCCGACCGTGTCAACGGCTACTTCGAGCGTGGCGTGATCGAGGTGGCGCCGCTGGCATTCATGCGCGGACGGACCCTCAACGACTCCTTCGTCATCCTCGACGAGGCGCAGAACACGAGCCCCGAGCAGAGGAAGAGGTTCTTGACGCGGCTCGGCTTCAACTCGCGGATGGTCGTCACCGGCGACGTCACCCAGATCGACCTGCCCACCGACCAGCGCTCCGGCTTGATCGCGGTGCGGGACATCCTCCACGAGGTCAAAGACATCTCCTTCGTCAATTTCGGCGGCGAGGACGTCGTCCGGCACAAGCTGGTCCAGCGCATCGTCGCCGCCTACGGCGAGCACGCGGAGCGGCGCCGCGACGAGGAGCCGCCGCCCGCCGATGGCGGCTGACCTCTCGGACGTGCCCGTCGAGCTGCGGGACGCGGCGGCGGCGGCGCTGGCGGCGGCTGGCGTCGGGGACGGCCACCTTGGGATCGAGCTGGTCGGCGCCGAGCGGATCCGCGAGCTGAACCGCGAGCATCGCGGCAAGGACGCGCCGACCGACGTGCTCGCCTTCCCGGTCGACGGCGCCGGCCCGATCGCCGGCCCGCGGGAGCTTGGCGACGTGGCGATCTGCCCCGAGCACTGCTCCGACGTGATCGAGGCGGCCGTTCACGGCGTCCTGCATCTGTGCGGTCACGACCACGAGGTCGACGGTGGCGAGATGCTGGAGCTGCAGCGCCAGGCCCTCGCGTCCCTGGTGGAGCGATGAGTGGGGAGGAGCCCGAGCGGAGCACCCGGGCCGGCTTCGTCGGCCTGGCGGGGCGGCCCAACGTCGGCAAGTAGACCCTGGTCAACAGGATCGTCGGCAACCGCGTCGCGATCGTCTCGATGCGGCCGCAGACGACGCGGCGGGCGATCCGCGGCATCGCCACGGACCTGGAGCGTGGTCGCCAGCTCGTCCTGGTCGACCTGCCCGGCGTTCAGCGGCCCCGCGACGAGCTGACCGAGCGGATGCAGAAGCGCGTCGAGCGAGAGCTGGCCGACTCCGACGTAGCGCTGATGGTCATAAACGGCGAGGAGGGGATCGGCCCGGGGGACCGCTTCATCGCCGGTGCCCTGCTGCACGCGGACTCCGACGCGCCGACGATCTGCGCCGTCAACAAGGCCGATCGGACCGGCCCCAACGAGCTGGTCCCCGTCCTCGCGGCCGCGGCCGACCTGCCCGGCGTCGACGAGGTCTTCCCGATCAGCGCCAAGACCGGCGAGGGCCTCGACGCGCTTGTCGACCGCCTTGGCGAGCTGGTTCCCGAGGGCCCCTACCTCTATCCGCCGGAGGACCGCAGCGACCAGTCGAACGAGCTGCTGCTCGCCGAGCTGATCCGCGAGCAGGTCCTCAACCGGACCCGCGACGAGATCCCCCACTCGGTCGAGGTCCAGGTGAAAGACCTCAACCGGCGCGACGACGGCCTGGTGATCGTCGCCGCCGAGATCTGGGCGGAGACCGAGTCGCAGAAGGGCATCCTGATCGGCCGCCGCGGCGCCAAGATCGGCGAGGTCGGCAGCGGCGCCCGTCGCTCCCTGGAAGCGGAGCTCGGCGCCAAGGTCCACCTCGACCTCCAGGTCCGCGTCCGTCGCCGCTGGCGCCGCGACGAGGGGCTGCTGGATCGCCTCGGCATCGAGTAGGTGGTCACTCTCACTGAGCGCTGGCTGACGCCCGCTGCGAGACAGTTCCGGCTAGACGCTCGACGAGGGTGATCTGGTCGTGGGCCGATGAGATGAAGCCGGTGTGGTCGGAGCTGAATACCGATTGGGCGAGGATCCCCGCCATCGCGGTGCGGATCTCTGGCTCAGAGGCGCCTGCGACGATGCGGCTAAAGGTAAGAAGCGCCGCCGCCTTGCTGTCCGCCACCGCGGCTAGATGGCGATGGACGCTGAACTGGTGGCTGGCGATCCTGACCGTATAGATCAGCAGCCCGATCACCAGTACGTCGAGAGCGAGATGCGACGCGATTTGCCCTGGCTTGGCGTCCGGGGGGAGCTCATTGATCTCGAGCAGCAGAAAGAGGCCAAAGCCAACCGCGAGGACGAGCGCCCCGACCAGTCCGCCGCCCCAGTACCACCCCTGCCTCGTATGACGCTCTGCCTGTTCGGCGTAGGCCTTTGCCAGGTCGGTGGCGCCGCCCGCTCCGCTCTCGTCTCGCTGGGCCTCCACCAGGGCGCTGCGGGCATCGAGCTCGGCCGAGATCTTCGTGTTTCGCGCCCTTAGATTCGCTAGTTCTGCCTGCGCCGAGGAAAGCGCTTCTCGCACCTGAGCTGCCTCTACCACCTGAGCGGCCGCTTCCTTTTCGGCACCGGGACGGCTCGCCTCTCGTCGAGCCTCGTCCAGGAGTGGCTCGACCTCTTCGCTGAAGAAGACCGAGAGGCTATTCATCTCGTCATTGAGATCTTCCGCGGCGGCTCTTGGGTCGTCTGCCCCGCCAGGAAACGAATGGATTGCACGGACGGTTTCGAGGAGGCGGGTTAGGGAATGCCTTACGTCATCGATCAGAGGGGACGGGACTTGGGCCCATTCGATCTCGAGAAATCCTTCCGCGATGCGCACAATGCTCCGGAACTGGGCGGGGGCGAGTTTCAGGTTTAGCCCAGGAGGAAACGCGTCGGGGTCGTCAAGGAAGCCAGGGGTGACCTTCTTCAGTTCGCTGACGAGCTCCTCGATGTACCGGCGGCCGCCCGCATGGCGTGGCTGCGGGCTCCGCTCGGGCGTCCCCTTCGCCGGGCCGTCCTCAGGCATTGCCGACACGTTATTCGATTGCCACCAATGCAATATCCAGATCGATACGCAGGCGGGGCAGGCGTTCGAACTACGATGCGCTCATGCTTTCCAAGGTCCAGTTCGATGAGCACGGCCTGGTGCCGTGCGTCGCGCAGGACGCATCCAGCGGCGAGGTGCTCACCCTCGCCTACATGAACGAGGAGGCACTGCGGCTGACCGCGGAGAGCGGCGAGGTGCACTTCTACAGCCGCTCGCGCGAGCGGATCTGGCGCAAAGGCGAAGAGTCGGGGCACGTGCTGCGGCTGCGCGAGCTGCGCCTCGACTGCGACGGCGACGCGGTCGTCGCCCTGGTCGAGCCGGCCGGCCCCGCCTGTCACACGGGCGAGCGCTCCTGCTTCCACCGGGCACTGGACGGCGCCTCGGGCGATGCCTTGCCGGCGCCGCCCTCCCACGAAGCGCTCGCGGCGCGGGAGCGGACGCTGCGCAGCCGCGCGGCGGAGCGGCCCGAGGGCAGCTACACGGTGGAGCTGCTCGACGACCCGAAGCTGATCGGAGAGAAGGTCGAGGAGGAGGCCGAGGAGGTGGTGCGCGCGGCGCGCGAGGAGTCCGACGAGCGGGTCGCCGAAGAGGCGGCCGACGTCCTCTACCACCTCAGCGTGCTGCTCGCCTCGCGTCAGGTCCCGCAAGCGGCGGTGATGGAAGTGCTGAATGGCCGTCGCGGCTGAGGCCGGCCTGCGCCTCGAGCCGAGCCTCGAGGAGGCGCGGACGCTGGCCGAGCGCGGCAACGTCGTGCCGGTGCGGGCCCGCTTCGTGGACGACTGCGAGACGCCGGTGTCCGCGTTCCTCAAGCTGCGCGCGGCCGAGCCGGCCGGCGCGCCCTGCTTCCTGCTGGAGTCCGCCGAGCATGGGCAGGTCGGCCGCTACTCCTTCGTCGGCATCGGGCCGCGTGAGGTGCTGCGCTGGAACGAGGGCCGCCTGAGCGGCACCGAGAGCGGTGAGCGGGAGGCCCCGGACCCTTACGCCGCCGTCGCCGACTACATGTCGCGCTACCGGCTCGCTCCGGTCGAGGGCCTGCCGCCCTTCGCGGGCGGCGCCGTCGGCTTCTTCGGCTACGACCTGGTGCGCACGGTCGAGCCGCTCGGCGAGCCCAACCCCGACACTCTCGGCCTCCCCGACATGGCGCTGATGGTCACCGACGTCCTGCTCGCCTTCGACCACCTGCGCCACGAGCTGACAGTGATGGCCTGCGCCTTCGCCGACGACGAGGGCGGCATCGACGCCGCCTACGACCGCGCCGTCGCCGCGATCGCCGACGTGCGGGCGCGCCTGCGCAGCGCGGTGCCGGCGCCCGCGCGCCCCTCGGTCGCCGAGCCGCCCCGCTTCGCCTCCAACATGGAGCGCGAGGAGTTCGAAGCGGCCGTGGCCCGGATAGTCGAGTACGTCCACGCCGGCGACGCCTTCCAGGTCGTCCCCTCGCAGCGCTTCTCGGCCCCCGCCCCGGTCGACGCGTTCTCGATCTACCGCGGCCTGCGCGCGGTCAACCCGTCCCCCTACATGTACTTCCTCGAGTTCGGCGACTTCCAGATCGCCGGCGCCTCGCCGGAGCCGCTGGTCAAAGTCCACGGCGGCCGGGTCGAGACGCGCCCGATTGCCGGCACGTACCCGCGCGGCAGCAGCGAGGAGGAGGACCGTCGCCTCGCCGAGCGGCTCGTCAACGACGCCAAGGAGCGCGCCGAGCACGTGATGCTGGTCGACCTGGGTCGCAACGACCTCGGTCGCGTCTGCGAGTACGGCACGGTGAAGGTCGACGAGCTGATGGCGGTCGAGACCTACTCGCACGTCCTCCACATCGTCAGCCAGGTCTCCGGCACGCTGCGCGAGGGGGTGGGGGCGATGGACGTGCTGCGCTCGGCGCTGCCGGCCGGCACCCTCTCCGGCGCCCCCAAGGTCCGCGCCATGCAGATCATCGACGAGCTGGAGCCGGTCAAGCGCGGCTCCTACGGCGGCGCGATCGGCTACCTGTCCTGGAGCGGCGACCTCGACACGGCGATCCACATCCGCACCGTCGTCGCCAAGGACGGCCAGGTCCACGTCCAGGCCGGCGGCGGCACCGTCGCCGACGCCCAGCCCGCCTACGAGTACAACGAGTCGGTGAACAAGGCCAAGGGCGTCTTCCGCGCGGTCGAGCTGGCCTGCGAACAGCCGGATTGGGCATGACAACCTGAGCCCATGCGCGTGCTCGTCATCGACAACTACGACAGCTTCACCTACAACCTCGTCCAGTACCTGGGCGAGCTGGGAGCCGGGATCGAGGTGGTCCGCAACGACAAAGCGACGGTCGCGGAGCTGCTGGACCGCGATCCGGATCGCCTCGTGGTCTCGCCCGGGCCATGCACCCCGGCCCAGGCGGGGATCTCGATCGAGGCGGTTCGCGCCTTCGCCGAGGCGGGCACGCCGGTGCTCGGCGTCTGCCTCGGGCACCAGTCGCTGGTCGAGGCGTTCGGCGGTCGCACGGTTCAGGGCGAGCCGATCCACGGCAAGGAGGCCGAGATCGAGCACGACGGCCGCACGATCTTCGCCGGCCTGCCGAGCCCGATGGTCGCCGGCCGCTACCACTCGCTCGTCGCCGACGCCGAGCTGCCCACCGAGCTCGAAGTCAGCTCTCGATTCGGCGACGTGATCATGGGGGCCCGCCACCGCGAGCTGCCGGCCGAGGGCGTCCAGTTCCACCCCGAGTCGGTGCTCACTCCCCAGGGCAAGGCTTTGCTGGCGAACTTCCTCGGCGAGAACGGAGGCTGAGCGGTGCCGAACGACGTCGTCACGAGGGCGATCGACGCGGTCTGCGCGGGTGACCACCTGACCGCCGACCACGCCGCCGCGGTGCTCGCCGAGATCATGGAGGGGCGCACGGGCGAGGTGCAGACCGGCGCCTTCCTGGTCGCCCTGCGCGCCAAGGGCGAGACGGTGCCCGAGCTGGTCGGCCTGGCGCGAACGATGCGCTCCCTCGCGACGCCGGTCGCCACGGGCCGCGACGACCTCGTCGACACGGCGGGCACGGGCGGCGGTCCCTCGACCTTCAACGTCTCGACCACGGCGGCGCTGGTCGCCGCCGCGGCGGGCTGCGCCGTCGCCAAGCACGGCAACCGCTCCAACACCAGCCGCTGCGGCTCGGCCGACCTGCTGGAGGCACTCGGCGTCAACATCGAGCTCGGCCCCGAGCAGGTGGGGCGCTGCATCGAGGAGGTCGGCTTCGGCTTCATGTTCGCTCCGCGCCATCACGCCGCGATGGCGCACGTCGTGCCCGCCCGCAAGGAGCTCGGCGTGCGGACGATCTTCAACTTCCTCGGCCCCCTCACCAACCCGGCCGGCGCGCGGCGGCAGCTGCTCGGCGTCTCGGACCGCCGCTACCAGGAGACGATCGCCGAGGCGCTGGTCGGCCTTGGCAGCGCGCGGGCGCTGGTCGTCGCCGCCGAGGACGGCCTCGACGAGCTCTCGATCTCGGCGCGGACCAGGGTGATCGAGGTGGCCGACGGCGGCACCGAGGAGTGGTTCGTCGAGCCCGGCGAGCTCGGCCTCGGCGAGGCAGACCTGAGCAAGGTCGCCGGCGGCAGCCCCGAGGAGAACGCCGCCGCCTCGCGCGCCGTCCTGGAGGGCGAGCGGGGCCCGCGCCGCGACCTCGTGCTGCTCAACGCGGGCGCCGCGATCTACGTCGGCGGTCGCGCCGGCAGCCTCGCCGAGGGCATCGAGAAGGCGACGACGGCGGTGGACGACGGCGCCGCCCGCGAGCTGCTCGAGCGGCTCGTCGCCACCACGACCGGCCTCGCCGAGGCCGGCAACGTCTAGGCTTTGCGCCTCGAGTGGGAATGATCGAGCAGCTAATCGGCGCTGCGCGCGAAGGGGTGGAGGAGCGCCGCGCCCAGGCTTCCCAGGCCGACCTGGAATCGCGACTGCCCGAGCGCGGGCGCGACCGGCCGTTCAAGGAGGCGCTAGTCCGTCCCGGCCTCTCGGTGATCGCCGAGTTCAAGCGCCGCTCGCCGAGCGCCGGCGAGATCTCCGCCACGGCGACCGTCGCCGCGCAGGTCGCCGCCTACGAGCGGGGCGGAGCCGCCGCGCTCTCCGTGCTCACGGACACCGCGCACTTCGGCGGCTCGCTCGAAGACCTCAGCGCCGCCCGCGAGGCCTGCGGCCTGCCGATCCTGCGCAAGGACTTCATCGTCGACCCCTACCAGCTCTACGAGGCAGCCGTCTACGGCGCCGACGCCGTGCTGCTGATCGTGCGTGCCCTCGACGACGGCGAGCTGCTGGGCCTCTACGAGGAGGCGGGGCGGCTCGACCTCGACTGCCTGGTCGAGGTCCACGACGCCGAGGAGCTGGAGCGTGCGCTGCGGATGGACTTCGACGTGATCGGGATCAACAACCGCAACCTCGACCAGGGGACGGTCGACGTGGCGACCACCTTCGAGCTGATGCCGGACGTACCGGCCGGCAAGACGGTCGTCGCCGAGAGCGGCATCTCGACCCGCGAGGCGATGGACGAGCTCGAGCGCGTCGGCGTCGACGCGGTGCTGATCGGCGAGGCGCTGATGGGCGCCGCCGACCCCGAGGCGCTGGCCCGCGAGCTGAGCGGCGGCGACGGCGAGACGCGCGAGCACAACCTGCCGTAGCGAAAAGGCGCGAGATTTTTAGATTGGCTTAGGGGAGGGCCTGCATCATCGACGTCGATGAAGCGCGTTCTCCAGAGCTCCCTCCTCTCCGCGATCCTCGGCGGCGCGATCGTCGGCGCCGTCTTCACGCTGGCGATCGCCGCCGGGTGGATCGAGGGAGAGGACGGTGCGACGACCACGCTGGCGCCGCCGGGGGCCGCCCCCATCGCGGTTCGCGACGAGGGCGAGGAGGAGGGGCCCGCGAACGTCGTCAACGAGATCTACCGCCGCGCCGGTGACGGCGTCGCCTCGATCAAATCGGAGCTGAGCGCCGAAGGCCCGCCACCCGCCAGCCCGTTCGGCACGCCCGAACCCCAGCCCGAAGAAGGCGCCGCGACCGGCTCGGGCTTCCTGATCGACCGCGACGGGCACGTGATCACCAACAGCCACGTGGTCGAGGGCGCCAAACGGGTCGAGGTGACGCTCGGCTCCTCCGAGGAGGCATACGAGGCCGAGATCGTCGGCAGCGACCCGGCCACCGACGTCGCCCTGCTGGAGATCGACGCCCC
>DASQDJ010000096.1:0-9849 GCA_035634215.1 Solirubrobacterales bacterium
GGACCAGCGCCGCGACGCGGTTTTCGCCTGCTACCAGCGGGAGGTGACCGGGCGTCCGCTCTCCGAGCTGGTCGCCGAGGCGCGGCCGTTCACCCAGGAGCTGGCCGAGGGCACCGAAGCGCACCGCGAGGAGCTGGACGAGAAGATCGGGCGCCACGCGCGAGGCTGGGAGCTGGAGCGGATCGCGCCGTTGGAGCGCTGCCTGATGCGCGTGGCCCTCTACGAGATCGAGCACAGCGACGACGTCCCGCACGAGGTGGCGATCGACGAGGCGGTCGAGATCGCCAAGGAGTACTGCGGGGCCGGCGCGCCCGCCTTCGTCAACGGCGTGCTCGGCGCGGCGGTCCGGGAGCGGGGGGCGGGCGACGTGAAGGAGCGGAACGCGCGGTGAGCCGGCTGCGTGAGATCTCGGGCCGGCTGGAGGCGATAGCGGCGGAGCTCGAAGGCTCGGACGCAAGCGGCGAGCGCGCCGCCGAGCTGGCGCGGGAGGCGGCCGAGCTGTCCGCGGAGGCGGTCGAGGAGGCCAACCGCCGCGTTCGCGAGGCGAGGGAGCGAGACGATCGCTGAGCCGGTCGCGGCTGCCGCGTATCCCGATGATCTGCGCGAGCTGGTCGACCAGAGCCTGAAGGGACTGCGCTTTCCGACGCTTGCGGCGACCGCCGGGCTGGAGAAGGCGATGCGTTACTCGCTGCTGGCGGGTGGCAAGCGGGTGCGGCCGGTTCTCGCGCTGGCGACGGCGCGGGCGCTGGGCGCCCACCCGGAGCGCTTCCTGCCGGCCGCCTGCGCGATCGAGCTGATCCACACCTACTCCCTCGTCCACGACGACCTGCCGGCGATGGACGACGACGACCTGCGGCGCGGCAAGCCGACCGCCCACGTCGAGTTCGGCGAGGACGTGGCGATCCTCGCCGGCGACGGGCTCTTCGCCGAGGCGATCCGCCTCTTCAGCGAGCAGCCCGGCGAGCCGGAGCGGGTGCTCGCCGCGCTGCGTGAGCTGAGCACGGCGACCGGGCTCGGCGGGATGGTCGGCGGCCAGTACGTCGACGTGGCCGGCCGCGCCGCCGACCCCGAGGCGCTGCGCGAGCTGCACGCCCTGAAGACGGGGCGACTGATCGCCGCGGCGGTCGGGGTCGTGCTGATCCTCGAGGCGACCGGCGAACCCGAGACGATGGCCTATCGCCGCTTCGCCGCCGAGCTGGGGATTCTCTTCCAGATCGTCGACGACATCCTCGACGTGACCGGCAGCGACGAGCAGCTGGGCAAGCCGCGCGGCAGCGACGAGAGACATGGCAAACTGACCTATGTGAGCCTCTTTGGCTTGGAGCGAGCGCGCGAGCTGGCCGCCGAGTCGCACGCGAGAGCGACCGCCGCGCTGTCAGAGGCCGGCGGCGAGACCGGCGACCTGATGGGCATCGCCGACTACATCTTCACGAGGAACGAATGAGCGAGAAACGTCAGCCCGAGAGCGGCGAAGGGCGACTGCTGGAGCGGATCGACGGCCCGGCCGACCTGCACGGCCTCGCCGAGGAGCAGCTGGCCCAGGTCGCGCAGGAAATGCGCGAGTACGTCATCGACACAATCGGCGAGATAGGGGGCCATTTTGGAGCCAACCTCGGCACCTGCGAGCTGGCGGTCGCCCTGCACAGCCTGCTCGACTCGCCGCGCGACAAGATCCTCTGGGACGTCGGCCACCAGGCCTACCCCCACAAGATCCTCACCGGCCGCCGCGAGCAGCTGGGGACGATTCGCCAGTACGGCGGCCTGGCGCCGTTCTGCTCGGTCTTCGAGTCCGAGCACGACATCATGGGCGCCGGCCACGCTTCGACCTCGATCGGCTACGCGGTCGGGCTGAAGGAGGCGATGCGCAAGGGGATCGGCGAGGACGGCCGCGTCGCCGCCGTGATCGGCGACGGGGCGCTGACCGGCGGCGTCGCTTACGAGGCGCTGCACGCGGCGGGGGGTCTGCAAACGCCGATAGTGATCGTCCTCAACGACAACGGCATGTCGATCTCACCGAACGTGGGCGCGCTGTCGCGCTACTTCAACAGGGTGCGGCTCAACCCGCGCCTCTACCACGCGCGCGAGGAGGTCGAGGACCGCCTGACGAGGCTGCCGCTCGGGCTCGGCAAGCGGATCGAGCGGCTGGGGCCGGAGATCAAGTCGGCGATCAAGGCCTACTGGGCGCCGGGGCTGTTCTTCGAGGAGCTCGACCTCGCCTACATGGGCGTGATCGACGGCCACGACGTCGGCGCCCTGCGCGAAGCGCTCGAGGAGGCGTTCGAAGCCGAGCGCCCGGTCGTCGTCCACATCCACACGGTCAAGGGCAAGGGATTCGCGCCGGCCGAGGAAGGCGGCCTGGCCGGGATGGAGAAATGGCACGCGGCGAAGCCGAACTCGATCGTCAACGGCGCGCCGGCCCCCAAGCCGGTGCCGGTGAAGGAATCGGACGCGCCGGACTCGATCGCGCCGGAGCGGCTCGAGAAGCCGCCCGCCGCCGGCTCGCCGCCCCAGTACACGCAGGTTTTCGCCGACGCGATCGTCGCCGAGGCGCGGCGCGACCCGCGCGTGGTCGGGATCACCGCGGCGATGGCGGGGGGGACGGGCCTCCAGAAGCTCGCCGACGAGGAGCCCGAGCGGTACTACGACGTGGGGATCGCCGAGCAGAACGCGGTGCTGCTCGCGTCCGGCCTGGCGCTGCAGGGCGGCAAGCCCGTCTGCGCGATCTACTCGACCTTCCTGCAGCGCGCCTACGACCAGATCGTCCACGACGTCTGCCTGCAGCAGCTCGACGTCACCTTCGCGATGGACCGCGCCGGCCTGGTCGGCGACGACGGGCCGACCCACCACGGCGCCTTCGACGTCTCCTACTTCCGCTCGCTTCCCAACGTCGTCGTGATGGCGCCGCGCGACGAGGCGATGCTCGTCCACATGCTGCGCACCGCGATCGACCACGACGGGCCGGCGGCGTTGCGCTACCCGCGCGGCGCGGCCGAGGGCGTCGAGCTGCCGGGCGAAGGGGAGGCGATCCCGATCGGGACCGGCGAGCTGCTGGCGAGCGGCGAGCGGGTCGCGCTGCTCGGCTACGGCTTCGGGGTCGCGGTGGCGCGGCAGGCCGCGGAGGCGCTCGGCGAGCACGACATCCGCCCGACCGTCGCCGACGCCCGTTTCGCCAAGCCGCTCGACGAGGAGCTGCTGGAGCGGCTGGCCCTCGGCCACGACCTCGTCGTCACGATCGAGGAGAACGTCCTGCCCGGCGGTTTCGGCTCGGGCGTGCTCGAGCACCTCGAGGACGCCTTCGCCGATCGGCCCGGGGACCGGGCGCGGGTCCTGCGGATCGGCTTGCCCGACCGCTACGTGACCCACGGCAAGCCGGCGCTGCTGCGCGAAGAGGTCGGCCTGACCGGCGAGTCGGTCGCCGAGCGGGTGCTCGCGGCGCTCGGCGCGGGCGAGCCGGCGCTGAGCTGAGCCGCACGGTCGACGGGCCCGGCGCGCGCGTTCGGCCCCTTGCATCAAAGCGCTCAATCGGTTAGCCTCCGGCGGCCTCCTTGGTAGACGAGGATCGGCCCGCATCGCGGACGTTTCTGGGGTTACTACAGGGAGAGGAGGCGCGTATCTCTAGATATGCGGGGTCCGCTGGGCAGGCGGGCCGCTGTCCGAAGGCCGCGGGAGGCTTCGGACGGCTGCGATAAGCCGCGTTGGGTCACTTTTTCCCCACCCCAGTGGGGTAAACGGACCAAGCGCTCTACGAAGCGACGCGGAAGCGCAGGCCGGCGCGGGCGAAGCGGTCGAGGTTGGCGGTGCCGAGCGCGGCGGCGGGGGTGAGGCAGCCGCCACCGGCCGGCGTGGCGCCCTCCTCGGCGAGCAGCAGGCCGGCCTCGCCGACCATCCTCGACGTTGAGAGGTAGCCCGGGTGCCCGTCGGCGTCTAGCTCGACCGAGAGGCGATGGCCGCCCGCGGTCCTCGCGTTCACCTCGAGGCCCCAGCTCCAACGCTCCATCGCCTCGCCGGTCGGCCCGAAGCCGGATGGCGGCATGAAGCGGCGCATCGCGGCCGCGGCGCGACGCCGAACCGAGGGGCGAGCGCGGGCCAGGGCGCCGAAGCCGGCCTGGAAGCCGCTCATCGCGGCAGCGGCCGCGTAGCGGAGCGGAATCGTCGGGATCTGCTCGACCATCGCCACGCCCTCCCGGTAGCGGAACGGTTGCGGCTGGGCACCACGGGCGGCGGCGGTCAGCATCGCGGTGCGATGGATCACCGCCGGGTTGATGAAGGCGGAGGGGGTCATCGGGCCGATCACCTCGCCCCTGGCGTTGAAGCGGGGGGCCGTGGCGATCGGGCTGCCCCGGCGCACCTCGGCGGCCAATCGCTCGTCGGGGATCAGCGCCGCCGAGTTGGCGACGAGCGCCGCGTCCGGGTCGTCCATCTGCTCGGCGCCGCTCTGCAGGGTGCCGCCGGAGACGGAGTCGGCGAGGGTGAGCCGCCCGGGCGGCGGCTGGAAGCTGACGTCGACGTCCACCTCGGCGAGCTCCTCGCCCCAGCGCTCCCGCGCCGTCTCGGCGGCGAGCAGCACCGCCAGATCCGGCGGCAGCGCCTCGAAGCCCGAGACCTGAACCACCTTGATTCCCGCGGTCGCGGCCCGCTCGTGGAAGGCGTCGATCGTGCGCCGCACGAACGGCATCTCACCGGTCAGGTCGACGTAGTGGGCGTCGTTGGCGACGCAGGCCTCGATCACCGGCGTGCCGTAGAGCGTGTAGGGGCCGACCAGGTCGAGCACGACCTTGGCGCGCCGCGCCAGCGCCGCCAGCGACTCGGGATCGCCCACGTCGGCGCCGATCACCTCAGGCGCATCGACGCCGACCTCGCTCAGCACCCGCTCGACCTTCGCCCGATCGCGCCCGGCGACGGCCCAGCTCGCGCCGACCTCCCCGGCTCGGTCGGCGAGGTAGGCGGCGACGTTGCGCCCCGCGATCCCGCTGGCGCCGAAGACGACCACGGAGAGGTCGCGGCTGTCAGCGACTGGCTGCATGGCCAGTCAGGCTATATGCCCGGCGCGTATCGCCTCAGTACCTGAGGCTCTCGCAGGCGATGCCATCGCGGTCGGCGTCGAGCCGGTGCGGATCCCGCCGCGGACCGCCGTGCCGCTTGTAGAACTTCTGCGCCGCGCGCCAGGTGGAGAAGTCCGAGCAGTCCTTGTCGGCGGCGGTCGCCGGTGCGGTCGCGGTGCCGAGCGCCAGTGAGGTGGCCGCTACGGCCGCTATCGCCTTGGTCTTCATGGGGCCTCCTCGCTCGTGGAGACTCACAAAGTACCGATCTAATGACTAAGTGGTTCTTGGTCTCCGGAAGCGGTCGCGCAGCCACATGCCCCAGCTCGTGAGCAGGTAGGCGATCGCGGCGGCGAGCAACGCGAACTTGCAGGAGGCGAAGATGGCCGCCAGGACGGGGAGCGCGGCGCCGGCGTCCTCGAGCGTCAACAGCAGGCAGATGTTCTCCAATGCGTCGAAGCCCGCGACCAGGGCGCCGAGGCCGACAGCCGCGCCGCCGAGCGCGCCAAGCCGCCGCCAGCCTCGATCGCGGGCCAGGTCACGGGCCGCGGCGAGCAGGAGCGTCAGGAGCGTTCCGTACGCCACGAGGAAGCCGAAGTCGATCCAGAGCGACTCGCGCGCCGCGTCCTGGCCCTCGTCGCCCCATTCGGCGAGGATCTCGTCGGCGCGCTCCTGGCTGCCGGCCAGCTCGAAGGGGACGATCCCCGGCCCGCCGCTGTCCTGCATTCGCCGATCGGAGGGAGACATCGCCAGGAGCAGCAGGACCGTTGCGATCCCCGCCGCGATCAGACCCCGTCGACGCCTCATCGCGGCGAGCCTATAGCCGGCCGCGGCGTGTCCTCCCGCGCACCCTCTATGGAGGGCCTGGGCGGCGGCTAGAGCTCGTCCAGCAGCGCGCGCACTTCGGCCGCCTTCTTCGTGCGACCCAAGCCGAGGAGCATCTCCTTGGCCTCCAACAGACAGGCGCGCGCGACGTCGCGCTCGCCGAGCATCATCGCCGCCTGACCTTGGATGAATCGACACATTCCGAGGTCGGCCTGGACGCCAAGGCGTTCCATGAGTGCCGATGCGGTGCCGGCGTGGTCCCACGAGGCTTTATATTCGCGCCGCCTCAGCTCGGTGCTCGCGAGCAGGCAGAGGCACTCCGCCTCTTGGCCGGAGTCGCCCTGCTTGCGCATGTACTCGAGCGAGCGTAGAGCGCAGTCATGCGCGACAGAGTCGTCGCCGGCGATGTCTTCGATCGTTCCAAGCAGGTGCAAGGAGGTCATCGCCAGGTCTTCGTCGTCGCACTCCTCGGCGATCCGACGCGCACCCTCCGCGCACTCGCGGGCGAGGTCGTAGTTCTCCGCTTTTAGCTCGAGGTGTCCGAGGTAGTACGTGCAGGTTCCCTGCCCTTGCTTGTGCTGGCACTTCGCGAAGAGCTTCGAGGCTTCATGGAGGAGGGATCGAGCGGGGTCGAGTCGCTCTTCGTCCAGCGCTTCCAGGTCGCCGAGGTGCATCAGGACGTGGGCGAGGGTTTCGGGGGCCCCCTCGGCAACCAGGGCGCGCGCGGCTAGCAGGCGCTGGCGGGCCTCGTTCACCTGCCCCATCCGCTCGAGCAGGGTCCCCTGTCGGCGCAGGGCCAGCGCTTGGGAGAGGCGCCCCGGCTCACCGGCCATCGCCGCCATCCCCGCCGCCCGCTCGGCGAAGGCCAGGAGCCCGGGCAGCGGGTCTTCGCCGTCCAACACGTTCGAGGCATCGACCAACAGATCGGCCGCGTCGCGGTAGTCGGAGGGAGACCAGCCGGTGGTCGGTGCTCCGAGGAGGTGCCGTGCCTGACCGCGCAGCACGGCGCGGGAGGCATGGTAAGAGAGGCCCTCGAAGTACGCGGCGGCATCGAGGTTGCCCGCTTCGCGCAGCATCCGCGCCACGACGTGGGCAACCAACTGCTCGTCGGGCTCCAACAGCTCGGCCAGGGCGAACGCCATCGCGGCGGTGAGGCCCGGTCGGTCCTCGTCGTCCAACCAGCTCTTCGCGGCGAGCCAGTCGACGTGACGCACGAAGGCGTAGCGCCATAGGGCCTTGCTGTCGTCACGCATGAGATTGGGCACCGCCAGCGCGCCGAGATCTCGAAGGACGCCGCGATCGGGGTGGCCGTCGTCGACCAGCTCGTCGAGCAAGTCGATTGCCGCGTCGAGGTCGAGGTCAAGAGCGTCGGCGACGGCCTGGGCGGTGAAGGAGCGCCCCTCGAGTGCCCCACAGGCGAGCAAGGCGGGAAGCCAATCGTGAGCGGCGTCCCAGCGCCCACCGAGCATCGCTTCAACCCTGCTGCCGAGGCACTCGAGGGCATCCGGCAGGACGCCGTCGGGGTCCCGCAGGCGCCACCGCTCGCGCGAGTCGCGGTCGATAACGCCGCGCACCTGCCAGCTCCTCCATAGCTCGACGATCGTGCCGGCGTTCCCGCCCCCCAGGGCCATGGCCGTCTCGCGCAGGCGGCGGGGCGCCGGCCCCAGCCAGGAGACGAGATCGTCCTCCGTCAGGGCCGCCAACCCCGCCCACTCGCCGATCCCACGGTTGGCGAGGCTGCGCGCCGCGAAGCATCCGGGCGACTCGGTGTCGGACGGCTCCTCGGGCAGCGCTGCCGGCCCGTCGAGGGCAAAGACGAGGACCACCGGCAGGCCGTTGGCGAGCTGGCTGGCGATAGGAAAGCGAACGCTGGTCCACCACGAGCCGGCGAGGTCGTCGGCGTCGTCGACCAAGCAGACGATCGGCCTGCCGGGGTCTTCGGCGATCGCCTCGAGGAGCACTCGGGTGAGGAGCTCAATCGACTCGAACCGCTGATTCGTGTCACGCAGCTCCCCGACGAGCCGCCGGACCCCGCGGCTGAGCGCGGCGAGGGCGGCGAGAAGAGTGACGCCCGGGTCGAGCGCCGCCAGGCCGGTGGCAGAGGCGGTCAGGACGTCATCGAGCCCGTCCTGGCGCGGCTCGCCGCGATCGCCGCGGGTGCCCGGGGTGGCCGCGAGCGCGACGCGGACGCCGGGCAGCTCCTTCTTGAGGCGCTCGCCGCCCGCCTCGAGGAGGTGGGATCTGCCGCGTCCGGGCGGTCCGGCGACGAACAGGACTCTGCCCTTGCCTCCCGACGCCGTCTCGCTCGCGGCTGCGAGCAGTTGCCGCTCGACGCGAGCTTGGCCAGGGGTGAGCGGCATGCTCAGGGATCATCGCGTAAAGCCCGGAGGGCCCGCGACCCGCCAGCGCCCGCCACAACAGAAAACGCCCCACCGGGGGAGGCGGGGCGTTTCTGGGGTTACTACAGGGAGGAGAGATAGGTATCTCTATATATGTGGATCCGTGGGAGGTAGGTGAGCCCTGTTTGATGCCGCTGGGGCTGCATCGTTGGGAGGCGATGGAGCCATGTGTGCGGCGCCGGGGTCAGCCAAGAAGTCTTGTGTCGCTTAATCGTCCTCTCGCTCGAATCCTTGAACTCAGAGTACGACCATACGTGCGATTTGTGTGTGAGGCGGGTCACAGAGGCTTTCGTGCCTGCGCCCGTTCCCTTTGAGCGATTCTGCTACCCAATTCTAATGAGGGCCTAAACCTCTCGCAAGGGGGAATTCAATTCCGGCGGAGGGCCGGCGGTACGGTTCTCGCGTGGCGAAGGCGCGTATCGACGCTGTGCTGGCCGAGCGCGGGCTGTTCCCGTCGCGCTCCGCCGCCGCCAGCGCCGTCCGGGCCGGCGAGGTGCGCGTCGGCCGCGACGGGCCGGTCGCGCTGCGCCCGAGCCAGCTCGTCGAGCCCGATTCCGAGTTGCTCGTCGACGCGGGCCCGCGCTTCGTCTCGCGCGGGGGCGTCAAGCTCGACAACGCCCTCACGACGCTCGCGATCGACGTCGAGGGCCGCGACTGCATGGACGTGGGCGCCTCGACCGGCGGCTTCACCGACTGCCTGCTGCAGCGCGGCGCGAGCCGGGTCGCGGCGGTGGACGTCGCCTACGGGCAGCTCGACCTGCGTCTGCGAGAAGATCCCCGCGTCGTGGCGATCGAGCGGCGAAACGCGCGTGAGCTCGAGCCGGCCGACCTGCCGTTCGCACCGAGCCTGGCGGCGGTCGACGTCTCGTTCATCTCGCTGGGCAAGGTGCTTCCCGCCGTCGCCGGCTGCCTGGCGCCTGGCGGGGAGGTCCTGGCGATGGTCAAGCCGCAGTTCGAGCTGGGTCGCGAGCGGGTCCGCAAGGGGGTCGTCCGCGACGCGGCCGACCGGCGCGAGGCGGTCCTGGCGGTGGCGCGCTCGGCACAGGAGCTGGGCCTGCCGGTGCGCGGCGTGGCCTCTTCGGGCCTCCCCGGGCCGAAGGGGAACCGCGAGACCTTCGTCTGGTGCGGCGGGCACGGCGAGGGCGTCGCCGACCTCGAGGCGACGGTGGCGGAGGTGGAGCAGTGAGCGCCGAGGGCGCTGGCGACCGCGTCGCGGCGCTGATCAGCCACTCGCACCCGCCCTTCCCGACTGACGCCGTGCGCCTCGTGGCGGGCGCCGCCGCGGACGCGGGCTGGCGGCTGGTCGCGAGCACCCAGGAGGTCGAGAAGCACGGCGAGGCGGCTGCCGGCATCGAGGCGGTGGATCGCCTGCCCCACCAGGCGGACCTCTGCGTCGTGCTCGGCGGCGACGGCTCGATCCTCTACGCGCTGCGCCACTTCGCCGGCCACGGCGTGCCCGTCTTCGGCGTCAACTTCGGCACCGTCGGCTTCCTCGCCGCGGTCGAGCGCGACGAGGCTGGGGAAGGGGTGCGGCGCGCCTTTGAGGGTGAAACCGAGTCGATCGACCTGCCCGGCCTGCAGGTCGA
>DASQDJ010000097.1:0-7880 GCA_035634215.1 Solirubrobacterales bacterium
GAAGCCGATCGACATCGTCTGCAGGTGGGCGAAGACCCGCTCGCGAAGGTCCTGGAGGGCGCGCGTTCCGACCCAGCCGATCAGATACGTCTGGGCGTAGGTGGCGACCGCGTAGACGACCGCGACGCCGACGAAGGCGAGGACGATCGTCGTCAACGCGCCGCTATCGCCGGCGACGATGCCCGCGTCGATCGCCTGGCCGGCGAGGTACGGCGGAGCGAGGGCGGCGCCGGTCGCCGCGAGGATCGCGACGACGGTGTTCGCTACCCGAGCCCGGTAGGGCCGCAGCAGCCCCGCCATCCAGCGCAGCTTGCGGCCGCGCTGGTCCTCGCCGCGGATCAGCCGCCACAGCGCCCGTGCGCGGCCCGCGTTCACAGCTTCGCCAGCTCCTCGCGCTCCTCCAGGTCGCGCTGCAGGAAGACCGAGTCGGCCAGCCCGTGCTCGGCGATCTCGCGGTAGAAGCCGCAGCCCTCGAGCAGTTCCTCGTGGGTGCCGCGGTCGACGATGCGGCCGGCGTCCATGACGACGATCTCGTCGGCGAGAGCGATCGTCGAGAGCCGGTGGGCGACGATGAACGTGGTGCGGCCCGCCATCGCCTCGCGCAGGCCGGCCTTGATCGCCGCCTCGGTGCGGGCGTCCACCGAGGAGGTGGCGTCGTCGAGGACGAGCACGCGCGGGTCGGCGAGCAGCGCCCGCGCGATCGCCACCCGCTGGCGCTGGCCGCCCGAAAGCGTCCAGCCGCGCTCGCCGACCAGCGTCTCGTAGCCGTCGGGGAGGGCGCGGATGAACCCGTCGGCCTGGGCGCGGCGGGCTGCCGCCTCGATCTCCTCGCGACTCGCCTTGGACTGCGCGTAGGCGATGTTCTCGGCGACGCTGGCGCTGAACAGGAAGCTCTCGTCGCTGACGAAGGCGACCCGCGAGCGCAACGAGGCGAGGTCGACGGCGCGGACGTCGACGCCGTCGATCCGCACCGAGCCCTCGCTGGGGTCGTAGAGCCGGCCGATCAGGGCGACGAGGCTCGTCTTGCCCGAGCCGGAGGGCCCGACCAGGGCGACGGTACGGCCTGGCTCGACGCTCAGGTCGACCCCGGTCAGCGCCGGACCGCTGCCGTCGTAGCGCAGCGTCACGCCGCGCAGCTCCACCCTCCCGTCGCCGGCGGGAAGCGGCGGCGCACCGGCCGGGCTCTCGATGCGCGGCTCGCGGTCGAGGATTTCGAACAGTCGATTGCCCGAGGCGATCGCCCGCTGCGCCATCCCCATCGCCATGCCGAGCGTCCGCATCGGCCCCGCCAGCATCGCCAGGTAGGTGTAGAAGGCGGTGAAGTCGCCGAGGCTGAGGTCGCCGGCAATCACCTGGCGCCCGCCGATCAGCAGCACCAGCGCGATGCCGAGCTGAGGGAGGAGGCCGAGCAGCGGCGAGAAAAAGGCCTGCAAGCGGGTCGAGTAGATGCTCTGGTCGAAAACGCGCGCCACCGCGCGCTGGAAGCGGCGCAGCTGGTGCTCCTCGCGGGCGAAGGCCTTGACGATGCGGACGCCCGAGACGCTCTCCTCGGCCTCGGCGGTGAGCTCGGCGATCCGTTGCTGGACCTCCTGCACGGCGGGGCGGGAGAGGCGGTTGTAGCGGGAGGCGGTGTAGACGACGACCGGCACCGGAGTGAGCGCCAGCAGCGCCAGCCAGGGCTCGATAGCGATCATCACCGCACCGGCGAGGACGATCGTCAGCATGTTCTGGGTGAGGAAGATCAGGCCATAGCCGAGGAAGAAACGGATCGAGCTGAGGTCGACGGTGGCGCGCGACATCAGCTGGCCGGTCTGCTGGGAGTCGAAGAAGCCGAGCTCGAGCCGTTGCAGGTGCGCGTAGAACCGCTCGCGCAGGTCGAACTCGACCGCGAGCGAGACCCGCCCGGCGACGATCCGGCGCACCATCGTCAGTCCGAGGCGCAGCAGGCCGGCGGCGGCGATCGCCAGCGCCAGGGGAAGCAGATCGGGCCGCTCGCCGGCCTCGATCGCGTTCACCGCGCGACCGATCAGCCATGGGATGAGGACGGTCATCCCCATTGCCGCCCAGGCGAACGCCAGCGAGCCCCAGAGCTGTCGACGGTAGGGGCGCAGAAAGCTCAGCAGGCGGCGAAAGGTCCGCATCGAGCCACTATACAAAGTGAAGTAAAGGCCGCCCGCGCCTCCCGCGACGAGCTCTAGTCGAAGACGGCCGCCTTGGCGCTGGTCACCTTGCCGCCCTTGCACGGGTGCCCGCCGTGACCGGGCGGGGGCAGGATCTGGAAGTTGGTGACCGCGTGGTGAGGCGTCGTGGCGCCGTTGTTCTGGGCGAGCGTGATGACGAGCCGGTAGAAGCCCGCCGGAAGGCCGTGGTAGTAGATCTCGGGCCGGGTGGCGGGGGAGTAGCTGCCGCTGGCGCCGATTCGTTCGGCGAGCTCCCCGTTGGGGCCGGAGTAGCGGGGGAAGTCGAAGGAGGCGCCGACCAGCCGACCGCGACCGACCGGGCTCTCCTCGGCGCGCTTGAGTTTCACCGGGTCGACGCAATCCGGGACGCGGTTGAGGGAGAAGCGCAGGTGACCCTCCCCGAGCCGCGGCTCGCCGCCGAAGTTGTCGGCCGAGAGGTGGAAGTCGCGCACCTCGACCTTGACCACCACCGCGCGGCTTTCCTGCCGGGCGCCGTTGCGGGGGGAGATCACCTCGACGCTCGGTTGGCCCGGCACCGGCGCGGCGCTTGCGGTGTCGTCGCCGCGGTCGTTGGCGACGACACCCAGGGCGGCGCCCGCCGCGGCCGCCAGGACTGCGAAGATGGCGATTCCCAGCCGCATGCGGCCCGGAAGATTACGCCCCGTAGCCCGATGACTCCGTTGAGATGACCCCGGCCCGCGAGGACGGCGCCGGCTTCCAGGCCGTCCGCTTCCTGGTCGTCAGCGTCGCCGCGCTGGTGGTCAACCTCGCCGTGCTCGAGGCGTTGGTAGCCGGCACGTCCCTGGGCAGCCTCCTCTCACAGGCGATCGCCGTCGCCGCCGCGATGCCGTTCAACTTCGTCGGCAACAAGCTCTGGACGTTCGCGAACTAGCGCCTTTTGGGCGGGCGCTACCAGTCCCGCTCCAGCCAGCGGCGCAGCTCCGGCAGGCGGGCCCGCAGATCGGGTTCCGGCGAATCGAGCTCGCGAAGAGCGACCTGAATCGCCGCGCCGAGGCCCAGTGTCGTCTCCTCGCCTCCGCCCAGGCAGGCCTCCAGCTCGTCGAGCGCCGCGTGGTCGGTTCGAAGGTCGCTGAGGGCCGACCGGGCGGCGGCGGGATCGGTCTCGGCATGGGCGACCACCGCCTCCAACCCGGCTCTTACCCTGTCCTCGGGCGGCGCCTCCTCGGCGGCGGCGATCGCCCGCTTGACGAAACCTTCGTGTACGCGCCCTTCTACCAGCAGGGCGGTTCTCGTACCCTCTCTCATGTTGGGACCTCCTCTTCAGGTCTCGGCCGGGCCCCGGGGCGTCGCAAGCGCCGCCGGGGCCGACTTGTTCTCTAGCTAAGCGAAGCTAAGTCCGCCCCCGGACGGCGAAGGGCAAAAAACGCCTCCAAACGGCAGTTTTTGCACTCTTTTGACAATCGCGTCACACCTTGGCCGCCGTAAAACCGCTTGGAGGTCTTTGACCATTCGGTGGGCAGCATATGCGCCCTGGGTCCGGCGGTCAACGGTCCGTGCCAGACTCCGAAAGAGATGAGCGATGAGAAGCCGACCTACGACCCCGGCGCGATCGAGGCCGAGCGCCAGGCCGCCTGGGAGGAGCGCGGGGCGTTCGACACGCCCGCGCCCGGCGGGGAGCGCTCCACCGTCTACGTGAAGCCGTCGAGCCCGTTCACGTCCGGCAACCTCCACATGGGCCACGTGCGCGACTACTCGATCGGCGACGCCTACGCGCGCTTCCGCCGCGCCAGGGGGGACGCCGTCCTCTTCGGCTTCGGCTTCGACGCCTTCGGCCTGCCGGCCGAGATGGCGGCGATAGAGCGAGGCATCCGGCCGGCCGACTGGGTCGAGCGCTGCGGCGAGCGGATGCTCGGCCAGATGAAGCGGCTCGGCTTCTCCTTCGACTACGGGCGCGCCTTCTACAGCTCCGACGAGAGCCAGTATCGCTGGTCGCAGTGGCTCTTCCTGACCCTGCTGGAGGCGGGTCTCATCCATCTCGACGACGCGACGGTCGACTGGTGCGACACCTGCCAGACCACGCTTGCGGCCCTCCAGGTCGAGAACGGGCGCTGCTGGCGCTGCCACGACCCGGTGCGACTGATTCGCCGCCCGACCTGGTTCCTGCGCGTCGCCCCCTACGTCGAGGAGAACGACCGCAACCTCGAGGCGCTGGAGAACTGGGACGAGCTCTCGCTGAAGACCCAGCGCTACATCCTCGGTCGCACCGACGGCGTCGAGCTCGACCTGGACGGCGGCGAGGCGGGTGGGCTGACCGTCTTCACCCCGCATGGCGACGCGGCCGGAGCGGCGAGCTTCGTTCTGCTCTCGCCGCGCCATCCGGAGATCGAGCGCTGGGTCGTCGATCCCGACGTGGTCGAGCAGCTCGACGAGCTGCGCTCGGGCGGCTGGGACCGAAGCGCCCGCGACGCCTCGACCGTGCCGCTGATCGACACCGGCCGCTCCCTGCTGGGACCGGCCGGCGGGGAGCTGCCGGTCCTGGTCTCGCCGCTGGTCGACGCCCGGTATGGGCCGACGGCGGCGCTGGGGATCCCCTCGGTGGACGAGGCCGACGAGGCGATCGCGGCGCGGGCCGAGCGGGTCGAGGCGGGGCCGGCGGACGCGGCGCCGTCGCCCGGTGAGGCCCGCCCGGCAAAGCGCTACAGGGCCTCGGACTTCTCGATCTCGCGCCAGCGCTACTGGGGGACGCCGATCCCGGTGGTCCACTGCGAGGGCTGCGGCCCCGTGCCGGTGCCCGTCGAGGAGCTGCCCGTGCGGCTGCCCCGGGACGTCGAGCCGACTGGACAGGGGAACCCGCTCGCCGAGCGGCCGGACTTCGTCGAGGCGCCGTGCCCCAGGTGCGGCTCGCCGGCGCGGCGCGAGACCGACACTCTGGACTGCCACTTCGACGCGCTCTGGCTCTGGGTGCCGGCCGCCGTCCCGCCCGAGGCGCGCGAGGAGGAGATGTTCAGCCACCCCGACCTGGAGCGCTGGCTGCCCTCCGAGCGTCTGGTTGCCGGCAACGACAGCGGCAGCTTCGTCTTCGACCAGCGGGTCGTGACCAAGGCCCTGCGCGACATCGGGCCCTTCTCGTTCCTCGAGGACGGCGAGCCGTTCGCCGGCTGCCTCTTCCACGAGATGGTCGTCGCCGACGGGCGCAAGATGAGCAAGCACCTCGGCAACGTCGTCGACCCCGACGAGCTGGTCGGCGAGCACGGCGCGGACACGCTGCGGCTCGCGATCCTCTACGCGGCCGGGCCGGCCAAGGCGCTCAACTGGAACGACGGCGCGATCCGCTTCGCCTCGCGCTTCCTGCGCAACGTCTGGGACTACGCGCACTCGCGGCTCGCCGCCGCGGCCGAGGCGCCCGCTGCCGCCGAGGCGGCGGCCGACACCGCATTTCTGCGCGAGCGGCTGGGCAAATGGACCGACAACGGGATCGAGAGGATCACCGCCGACCTCGAGGATCTGCAGATGCACAAGGCCGTCCGCAACGTGACCCGGCTCTTCGAGCGGATCCAGGACTACGAGAAGCGGATCGTGAAGCGCCGCGGCCAGCTCGATCGCGAGGACTTCGAGGCGCTGCTCGAGGCGCTGGCGCTGCTGGCGAAGGTTCTCTGGCCGTTCGCCCCGCACCTGGCCGAGCGGCTGCTGATCGCGCTCGGCGGCGAGGACGGCGAGGGCCTGGGCACGCCATGGCCGCTGCTGGCCGAGCGCGCGGGGAGCCCTGTGTAGGCTTTTCAGAGGGTCGAGGGCGGGCCTGGGACCGCCCAGGATTTATTGATCGCTACCTTGGCTTCTGCTATACACGCTCGCTCATGGTCGGACGGATAACTGGCAAGAGGAGGAAGCGGTTCGCCAAGGCCGGCGGCCTGCCTTCGCGAGCCCGGAAAGCCGGTCTGGGGCGATGACCCCTGCGGCCGACCAGCGCACCCGCTCCTGCGCGACGGAGCTGGTCTGCCGTGACTGCGGGCTCCGGCTGCCCCTTCTCGACACCACCTTCAAGTGCCTCGGCTGTGGCCAGGGGCTCGACATCGACTACGACTACGAGCTGGCGAAGGCGCGCATCGCCGAGCGCGGGATCGGCAGCCGACCGGCCGAAGCGCGTGAGCTGAACATCTGGCGCTTCGAGGAGCTGCTGCCGATCGTCGACGCGCGCGCCAAGGCCCGGGTCGGCCGCTACAGCGGGCGCACGCCGCTGATCCACGCCGACCGGCTCGGCGCCGAGCTCGGCCTGCACAAGCTCTACCTCAAGGACGACAGTACCCAGCGGCCCAGCCTCTCCTACAAGGACCGGGTCGTCTCGATGGCCGTGGCGAGGTTGCTGGAACTGGGCAAGACCGAGATGGGCTGCGTCTCGACCGGCAACGTCGGCACCTCCGTCGCCTCGCTCGGCTCGAAGGCCGGGATCGCCACCTACGTCTTCTACCCGAGCAACATGGAGCGCGGCAAGGCGCGCGCCTGCCGGGCACTCGGCGCGCAGGTGATCCAGCTCGACGGCAACTACGACGAAGCCAACCGCGCCTGCCGTGAGCTCGCCCTCGCCACCGGCATCCAGTTCACCAACATCACCCTGCGCCCGTTCTACGCCGAGGGCGCCAAGACGACCGCCTACGAGGTGGTCGAGCAGCTCGACTGGCGCTCGCCGGACCATTTCGTCATCCCCGCCGCCGGCGGCACCCTCTCTTCGCGCGTCCACAAGGGGCTGGGGGAGATGGAGACGATCGGCATGGCCGAGACGGCGGCGACGAAGATCCACATCGCCCAAGCCGAGGGCTGCGCTCCGATCGCCACGGCCGTCCTCGACGGCAGCGGCGAGATCGAGGCCCAGACGCCGCACACCGCGGCGCACTCGCTGGCGATCGGCGCGCCCGGCGACGGGCCGCTGGTCGTCGACGCGGTGACCTCGCGAGGCGGCTCGGCGGCGACCGCGTCCGACGCGGAGATCTTCGAGGCGCTCGACCTGCTCGGCGCCACCGAGGGCATCCTCACCGAGCCGGCCGGAGGCACGACGATCGCGGCGACGATGAAGCTGGCCCAGGAAGGCAAGCTGGGCCCCGACGACACGGTCGTCGCGGTGATCAGCGGCAACGGCTACAAGACGCTCGACGAGCATCCCGAGAAGTCCTGGCCGTCGATGGTCTCCTGCGACGTCGAGTCGATGGAGGCGACGCTCAACGAGATGCGCCAGGCCGCCGTCGGCGCCGCCCAGCCGACCCTCTAGCTCAGCCGAGGACCTGGACGATCACGGTCCGCTCGCGCGGCCGGTCGTCGAAGTCGACCAGGACCAGCTGCTGCCAGGTCCCGAGCGCCAGCCGGCCTCCGACGATCGGCACCGCCTCCGAGGGGCCGACCAGCGTCGCCCGCTGGTGGGCGTGGGAGTTGGAGTCGTGGTTGAGCCGGTTGTGCTCGTAGTCGCCCCGCGCCGGGATCAGCCGCTCGAGCAGCTCGCGCAGGTCGTGGACGCCGCCCGGCTCGAACTCCATCGTCGCGATCGCAGCGGTCGAGCCGCGCACGAAGACGAGGACCTGGCCGTCGGCGATCCCCGCCTCGGCGACGCGCCGCGCGACGTCGTCAGTGATGTCGAGGACGTCGGCGTCGCCCCCCGTCGAGAAGCGCAGCTCGAAGTTGCGAGCGCTCACCCCGTCACGCTAGCGCAGCCCTCCGGGAGACTCCAGAAGCCGTCGCCGCCTCGCGTTACGT
>DASQDJ010000098.1:0-3196 GCA_035634215.1 Solirubrobacterales bacterium
ACGAGCGCGCCGAGCTGCTCGCCACCGTCGGGCTCGGCGAGGCGGCCGGCCGGCGCGTCGGGACCATGTCCAAGGGGATGCAGCAGCGCCTCGGGCTCGCGCAGTCGCTCGTCGGCAACCCCCGCCTCCTCCTGCTCGACGAGCCGACCAGCGCGCTCGACCCGGGCGGGCGGCGCACCGTGCGCGACCTGCTCGTCGAGCTGCGCGACGAAGGCGTCGGCGTCCTGCTCAACTCCCACCTGCTCAGCGAGATCGAGCTGGTCTGCGACCGGGTCGTGATCATCGACGGCGGCCGCGTGGTCAACGAGGGCCGGCCGAGGGACCTGACCGCGTCCGGCGGCGTCGAGGTCGAGACCTCCGACGGCGTGCGCCGCCTGCCCGACGCCCGCCGCGAGGACGTGCCGGGCATCGTCCGCGAGCTGGTGGCCGGGGGCGCCGAGGTCTACGGCGTCCGCGTCGTGCGTGGCACGCTCGAGGACGCCTACCTGGCCGCCGTGGTGGGGCGCGACGAGTGAGCGACGCGCTCGTCATCGCCGCCCACGCGCTTCGCGAGGCGGTTCGCCGCCGCGTCCTGCTTGTCGTCGCGCTGCTGACCGCGGGCTTCCTGGCGCTCTACGCGCTGGCCGCCTTCAGGATCTTCGACTCGCTGGAACGGGTGGGCGGCGACGGCTTCGTCCCGGTCGACGAACAGGCGCTGGCGGGCGGGACGCTGCTCGGCATGGCGATGTTCGTCGCGCTCTTCCTCGGCGTCGTGCTGGCCGTCTTCCTGACGCTCGGCGCTGTCCGCGGCGACGCCGAGCGCGGTCTTCTCCAGCCGCTCGTGGTCCGTCCGGTGGGGCGCACGACGCTGCTGATCGGGCGGCTGCTGGCGGGATCGGCCGTCTGCGTGCCCTACGTCATCACGGTGTTCCTCGCCGCGGCGCTGATCACGAACGCGGCCGGCGATTTCACGCCAGGGTCGCTCCTCGTTCCGGCCGCCGGCCTGGGACTCGGCGTCATGACCGTGGTCGCCATCTCGCTGCTCGGTTCGACCCTGCTCGGCACGACCGCCAACGGCATCGCGATCTTTATGGTCTTCGCGACCGGGCTCGCCGCCGGCCTGCTCGGTCAGATCGGCGAGGCTCTCAAGGTCGACAGCTTGACGACCGCGAGCTCGATCATCTCCTGGAGCGTCCCCTTCGAGGCGCTCTACCAGAATGGGCTGCACGCGCTGACCTCCGACATCGAGGGCGCCGCCGGCGTGATCGTGCAGCTCGGGCCGTTCGGCGGCGCCAGCAACGTCGGCGCGGCGATCTGGCCGTGGGCCGTGGCATGGTCGGCCGGCATGGTGGCGCTTGCCGCGCTCGCTTTCCGCCGCCGCGATCTCTGATCGCCGCGGCGCCCAGCGAGGGCGTCTACCGTCTTCTTGGTAGTCTCTCCCGCTTAGGGATTCTTGAGCGACTGGGGGAACGGCGATGCGGCGACTTGCGGGAACGAAGGTGGCGATCCTGGCGGCGGCGATCGCCGCATGCGTCAGCGCGAGCGGAGCGGCGGCAGCCGTCTCCGACACCGAAGGGCTCACGACGCTGCAGCAACGCGTCGTCCCGGCCGCCCCGGGCGCCTATCGCTTCCTCCAGCTCGGCCCGGGCGAGCCGTACGTCGTGCGCCAGGACCTGGCGGCCGCCGGCGGCGGCCGCGCTGCCGCCCGCGACTCCCTCGTCTACTTCGGCCAGCTCTCCGACTTCCAGCTCGCCGACGAGGAGTCGCCGGCCCGGGTCGAGGTCGTCGACCCGCTCTCGACGCCGCTCAACCTCCCGTTCGGCTCCGCGTGGCGTCCCTGGGAGGCGCTCAACCCGCAGATCGACGACGCGATGATCCGCCAGCTCAACCGCTTCACGGCGACCAGCCCCGTCGCGGCGGGGGACGGCTCGCGACGCGCGATGGACTTCACGATCAACACCGGCGACGCCGCCGACAGCCAGCAGCTGAACGAGACGCTGTGGGTGCGGACCCTGCTCGAGGGCGGCACGCTCGATCCCAACAGCGGCGTCAACAAATTCGGCTACCTCCACGCGCTCTGCCCCACCCTGCTCGTGCCGGGCGCCGCCGAGGCGGCCCGCTACACCGGCGTGCAGGACTACGACGACTACGTCGAGGGGCCCTACCCCGAGTTCTACGACGCCGACGTGCCGGCCGGCCCGCATGCCGCCTGGCCGAAATACCCGGGCCTGTTCGATCGCGCCCAGAAACCGTTCGCGGCCGCCGGCCTCGACGTCCCCTCCTACGTCACCTTCGGCAACCACGACGCTCTTGTCCAGGGCAACGCCGCCGCCAACGCCGCGTACGAGCAGGTCGCCACCGGCTGCCTGAAGCCGATCGGGCCGGTCTCCAACCCCGAAAACGCCCAGGGCCTGCTGGCCTCGCTGCTCAACCCGACCACGCTGCTCGGAACGCTGCTGACGAGCCCCCAGAACCTGATCCTCGTGCCGGGCGACCCGAAACGGCAGTTCGTCTCCAAGAAGCAGTACAAGGACATCTTCAGGGCCGGCGCCCAGCCTGACGGACACGGCTTCGACTTCGTCGACCCGGCCCAGGAGAGCGCCTCCAAAGGCGCCGCCGGCTACTACTCCTGGAGCCCGACGCCGGGGACGCGCTTCATCTCGCTCGACACGGTCGCCGAGGGCGGCACGATCGTCACCCCGACCGGCAACTCGACCTCCGAGGGCAACGTCGATCACCCGCAGTTCGAATGGCTGCGCGGCCAGCTCGAAGCGGCGACCGCCGCCGACGAGCTCGTCGTCCTCTTCAGCCACCACGCTCCGGAGAGCCTGCAGGCCGACGCCGCCGACGAGCTGGCGCCGCCCTGCCTGCTCGCCGACGCGCACGGGCACGACCTCAACCCCGGCTGCGACCTCGACCCGCGCAGCTCACAGCCGATCCACCTGCAGGCCGACCTGGTCGGCCTCCTGCACCAGTTCCCCAACGCGATCGCCTGGGTCGCCGGTCACTCGCACGACAACGTCGTCAACCCGTTCCCCAGTCCCGGCGGCAGCGGCGGCTTCTGGAGCTTCCGCGTCGCCGCCGAGGCGGACTGGCCGCAGCAGGCGCGGCTGCTGCAGCTGTTCGACAACCGCGACGGGACGCTGTCGATCTTCGGGACCATCGTCGACCACGCGTAGCCGCCCGAGCCCGGCGCCGCGCAGGCGGGCCCGGCGGT
>DASQDJ010000099.1:0-3060 GCA_035634215.1 Solirubrobacterales bacterium
GGCGCCGGGCAGCCGGCGTTGACGAAGCTGCGCCGCTCGCCCCGGTGGACGTAGGTGCGCTGGAGCCGCATGTCGAAGTGGGTGATGTAGGCCCATTTCTGGGCGGACTTCGGCAGGACGGTCCGGATCACCGTGCCGAACTCGCCCGGCTGCCGCAAGATCTTGAAGCTGAGCACGAAGGCTGAGGGCGGTCGCGTGCCGTAGACCTGGGCGAGCAGGCGCCGCTTGCCGCCCAGCGGCTTCGCGTTGAAGACGAGCAGCGGCCCCTTGAAGGTGAACGGGAGCTGGTTCTCGAGGTGGACGCGGACGCGGACGCGGCCGCTGCCGACGATCGCTCCGCCGCAGATGCGCCGCGCCGCGGCGATCGTCGTCGGCTGGATCGCGCGCACCCGGCAGGTGGGCAGGCCGCGGTCGAACACCTTCCCCTCGCGGTTGATCGCGATCGTGATCGCCCGCAGCTGCGGCGGCGGGTCGGCGCCGTCGGTGGCGCGGACGGTGGTCTCGACGCTGACCCGCACCGGGGCCGTGCCGTCGCGCGGCAGCGAGCGCGGCGAGATGCCCCCGTCGAAGGCGACGCGGAGGTTGCCCTCCTGCTCGACCTCAGCCTGCGCGGCGCCGGCGATGGCGCCGGCGAGGGCCGCCGCGAGGACGAGAGTCGTCAGCCGCCCGACGCCCACCTAGAGGAACTTCGAGGAGTCGATGCGGCAGTGATCGAAGCCGAAGCTGATGACCGTGTTGTTGGCGCGGTTGTTGTTGCGGTTCAACTGCACCGCGTACTTCTGCGCCTGGAATTTGTTGCCTGCCTTGAGCGCCTTGCCGATTTTCTGCAGGTAGGCCTTCTCCTGCTTCAGGTAGCCGATCCATTTGTCGAGCTTCGCCTGGTCGGCGCTCGGCTGCGGCACCGCGCCGATCTGGCGGACCGATTTGCCGAGCGCGGTGGCGGCACGGACGAAGCGGCGGCCGGCCGGGCCGAGGTCACCCTTTTTGACCTGCTCTTTGACGCCCTCGAGGATGCGCGAGTTCGCCTCCGTGTTGGCCTTGCAGATCGGCTCGACCGCCGCGACGTATTCGTCGCGCGTCGGATCCGGTTCGATCGCTCCGGCGACGGGCACCGCAAGGACCAGACCCAGCACCAACGCAATGCTCAGCTTCAGAGACGACTTGCTTCCCCGGCTTCTCACTTTCGCTCCTCCTGTCGCTTTTGCCGAGCCATCATCTCGCGCGCCCGGTCCCCCTGCACAACGGTTCGAGGAAAATACACGAGTTTCTGTAGCTCTCTCACCTCTCCGTTAACCCGCGCGAGCGCCGTGAAGATCGATCTTCGGCAGGCTCCTCTCCAGCCAGGCGGGCAGCCACCAGACCCGGTCGCCGAAGAGCAGCATCAGCGCCGGCAGCAGCACGATGCGGATCACGGTGGCGTCGAGCAGGACCGCCACGGTCAGACCGATTCCGAGCTGGCTGACCGTGGCGATCGGCGCCGCCGCGAAGGCGGCGAAGACGGCGGTCATGATCGCCGCCGCGCCGGTGACGACCTTGGCCGTGCGGTCCAGCCCGAAGGCGATCGACTCGCGGTTGGAGGCGCCGTTCTCGTAGTGCTCGCGCATTCGCATCAGCAGGAAGACGGCGTAGTCGATCGAGAGCCCGAAGATGATTCCGAAGATCCCCGCGGCGCCGATCGCGTCGACGTATTCGCGGCCGCCGAGCGGCCAGCCTTCGGGAACCTCGAACAGCAGCGTGAGCACCCCGAACGCCACCGCGACCGTCACCAGGTTGAGCGCCACCGCTATCGCCGCGAGCAGGATGGCCCGCAGGATGACGACCATCATCAGGAAGGTCGCGATCGCGATCACGGCGATCACGATCGGGATCCGCTCGGAGATCGTGTCGGTGTAGTCGATCAGTTCGGCGGCGCCGCCGGTGACGCCGGTCGTCGCGCCCGCCTCTGCGCCGAGCGCGTCCGCGTCGTCCTTGAGCCGGTCGTTGAGGGCGATCGAGCCCGGCGTGTTGAAGGTGTAGCGGGGGATGACAACCATCTGCGCCGCTTGGCCGCCATCCGGAAGGTCGACGATCTCGGCGACCTTCTTGCGCTGCCCTTCGGGCGCTCCCTCCAGCGCCGAGAGCACGAAGTAGCCGGAGTCGAAGATCCCCGGCGAGGAGCGACGCAGGCGGTCGACCCGGCGCTCGAAGCGATCCGCGCTGACCGAGACGCGGACGTTCGCCTTGCGCAGGCCGGTCTGGATC
Source organism: Solirubrobacterales bacterium (assembly GCA_035634215.1). GTDB lineage: Bacteria > Actinomycetota > Thermoleophilia > Solirubrobacterales > 70-9 > VRUE01. Next base: position 2,242 of record DASQDJ010000099.1, read on the forward strand.
GGCAGCGAGCGCTGGAAGCCTTCGGCCAGTCGTCGTTCCAGCGTGCCGGCGCCGCCCCGCAGCTGTTCGAGGCCCTCGACGAGACGGGCGGTCCCGCCGCGCAGCCGCTCGAGGCCCCCGGGCAGCCCTCCCGCCGCGCCGGCGAGGCGGCGTGCCCCTTTGTGCAGCTTCGCGCCGCCGTCGGCGAGGCGCGCCTGGCCTTTGCGGAGCTGCGAGGACAGGTTGCGGACGCGCTGGGCGTCGTTGCGGGCGATCGCCAGGCTTTCGACCAGCCGTTCGGCCTCGCGCGCCTCCTCGGCGAGCGTCGGGTCGGCGGCGGCGCGCTCCTTCAGCGCGGCGCGCAGGTCGCGGGCCTGCTCGAGGGCGCGATCGCGCACGCGGCCGAGCAGGTCGCTGGCGTTGCCTTCCAGCGAGAGCGTCCCGAGCTGGGCCTGGCGCTGCCCTTCGGCCAATCTTCCCGAGCCCTCGGCAAGGCGGTCGAGCGCGCCCACCGCCCGTTCGGCTCCCGAGGCGGCCCTCGCCAGGCCGCCTTCGATCTGCTCGGCGCCCGCGCCGGCGCGACCGGAGCCGGTCGCCAGCAGCCCGGCACCGTAGCTCGCCTTCTCGATCCCGCTGCGAAGCTGCTGGACGCCGTCGGCGGCACGCCCCAGCCGGCTCCCGAGCCGCTCGAACCGCTCGGGGTCCGCTTCGCCCCGGCCGGCCAGCAGGTCGCGCCCGCCTTCCTGCAGCGGCCTCACTCGGCGCTTGATCTGCCCGGGGCCGACCACCGCCTGCACCCCGTCGTCGGCGGCGATGCGGCGCTGCCAGCGGGTCAGCGCC
>DASQDJ010000100.1:0-5281 GCA_035634215.1 Solirubrobacterales bacterium
CGCCGAAGTCGTCGCCGACCGGGCCGACCGGCCGCACCTCGGTGAAGAAACGGGCGGCGAGCGAGAAGTGGACGGCGGTGCCGCCGAGCATGCGCTCGCGCTCGCCGAAGGGCGTCTTGACGGAATCGAATGCGATGGAGCCGACGACGGTGAGGGACATAGGCCGGCAGGGTATAGCGGACGGGGGTCCCTCGGCGGTGGCGCCCGCCGACTATGGTTCGCCGCCGTGAAAGCCGTGCAGATAGAGGAGTTCGGCGGCCCCGAGAAGCTCCAGTACCGCGACCTGGAGGACCCGCGGGCGGCGGACGGGATGGCCGTGGTCGACGTGGCGCGGGCCGGGATCAACTTCGCCGACACCCACGCGACCCGCAACGACTACCTGGCCAAGCAGGAGCTGCCCTTGATCCCCGGCGCCGAGGTGAGCGGCCGCACGCCGGACGGCCGGCGGGTGGCGGCGATCCTGCCGTCGGGCGCCTACGCGCAGAAGGTCGCCGCGCCGGAGGGCTTCCTGATCCCCGTGCCCGACGAGGTCGACGACGACCGCGCCGCGGCGCTGCCGCTCCAGGGCATCACCGCGATGGCGCTGGTGCGCCGCTGCGCGCGGCTCGAGCCGGGCGAGACGGTCGTGGTCGAGGCGGCGGCCGGCGGCACCGGCTCGCTCTCGGTGCAGCTGGCAAAGCGGGCGGGGGCGCGGGTGATCGGCCTCGCCTCCAGCGAGGAGAAGCGGGCGCTGGTCGAGCGGCTCGGCGCCGACGCGACCGTGGACTCGCGCGCCGACGACCTGAAGGACGCGATCCTCGCCGCCAACGACGGCGAGCGGGTCGACGCGGTCCTCCACATGAGCGGCGGCGACGCCTTCGACGCGGAGATGAAAACCCTGGCGCCGCTCGGCCGCATGGTCGTCTTCGGCATCGCCTCGCGGGAGCAGCGCGAGGTCTCGACCGCGTCGCTCTTGCGCGGCTCCAAGGCGGTGATCGGCTTCTGGCTCGCTCACCTGCTGATGCGCCCGCAGGAGGTGGCGCCGATGATCGGCGAGCTCTTCTCGCTGGTCGGCGGCGGCGAGCTCGAGCTGGAGATCGGCGGCGTCTACCCGCTCTCCGAAGCGGCGCGCGCCCACGAGGACCTGATCGCCCGTCGCACCACCGGCAAGCTCCTACTGGACCCGTCGAAGTGAGCGCTGGGCACATTTACCCCACCCTGTTGGGGTCAAAAGACCCAGGGGGCGTTCGATGACCGCCTTCCGCGACCTCGGCCTCGCGCCGGAGATCCAGCAGGCGTTGGACGAGCTCGGCTACGAGGATCCGACGCCGATCCAGGAGCAGGCGATCCCCGAGCTGCTCGGCGGCCACGACGTGATCGGGCAGGCGCAGACGGGCACCGGCAAGACCGCCGCCTTCGGCCTGCCGCTGCTGCAGCACGTCGACCCGGCCAACGACGAGGTGCAGGCGGTCGTCCTCACTCCGACGCGCGAGCTCTGCATCCAGGTGACCCAGGCGCTGCGCGCCTACGCGGAGCACCTGGACGTCGAGATCGTCGCCGTCTTCGGCGGCGCCCCGATCCGCTCGCAGCAGTCGCAGCTGCGGGCCGGCGCCCAGGTCGTCGTCGCCACGGTCGGGCGCATGATGGACCTGATGTCGCGCCGCTCGCTCGTCCTCACCGCCGCCCGCTACGTCGTCCTCGACGAGGCCGACGAGATGCTCGACCTCGGCTTCATCGAGGACGTCGAGAAGATCCTGCGGATGTGCCCGAGCGGCCGCCAGACGGCGCTCTTCTCGGCGACGATGCCGCCGCCGATCAAGAAGCTCGCCGAGAGCTACATGTACGACCCGGTCACGATCAAAATCACGCCGAAGAAGCTGACGGTCGACGCGATCGAGCAGGCCTACGTCGAGGTGCCGGCGAAGGAGAAGGCCTCGCGCCTGGAGAAGCTGCTGAAGATCGAGGAACCCGAGCAGGCGATCGTCTTCTGCCGCACCAAGATCGGCGCCTCGCGGCTGGAGCGCACGCTCAAGGACAAGGGGCTCGACGTCAAGGCGCTGCACGGCGACATGAGCCAGGGCTCGCGCGACGGCGTGATGATCGCCTTCAAGGACCACCGCCTGCGGCTGCTCGTCGCCACCGACATCGCGGCGCGAGGGCTCGACGTCGAGCACGTCACCCACGTCATCAACTACGACGTGCCCGCCTCCTCGGAGGTCTACGTGCACCGGATCGGCCGCACCGGGCGAGTCGGCCGCACCGGGCGCGCGATCACTCTCGTCACGCCGGCGGAGCGCGACGAGATTGGACGTATCGAGCGCGACGTGAAGACCTCGATCGGCGAGTGGGAGAGCCCCGAGGAGCGGCTCGAGCACGCGCCGCGCCCTCGCAGCCGCCGTCGCGAGCGGGAGGAGCGCCCGCGCGAGGCGCGCGAGGCGGCGCCGGCGGACGACAGATCCGGGCCCGCGACCGCGACCGACGGCAAGGCGGTCAAGCTCTTCGTCAACCGGGGCGAGCGCAGCGGCATCACCGAGGAGAACCTGCGCTGGGCGCTGCGCGAGGGTGCCGTGCTGGCCGACGAGGCCGTCCACGACGTCCGCGTCCTGCACCGCTTCTCGTTCGTTGAGGTCGACCCCGACCAGGCCGAGCGCACGGTCGAGTTCCTCGACGGCACCAAGCTGAACGGCCGCGAGATCCGACTCGAGATCGCGCGCAGCTAAACGCTGATACCGCTTTCGGTATCATTCGACCATGGCTCTAAGCGAGCTGGTCAGGGAGATGCGCCGGTCAGCCGGCCTATCGCAGCGCGCGCTCGCGGAGAAAGCCGGTACCTCGCAACCCGCCATCGTCCGTTATGAGCGCGGAGCGGCCACCCCGTCGTGGGAGACGCTCGAGCGGCTCGCCCGGGCCTGCGATCGACGCCTGGACCTCGACGCTGTGCCGGTTTCCGACCCCCAGCATCTAGCGCTCACGAAGACGTTGCTCGATCTCGATCCATTGGAGCGGTTGCGAGCGCTCCGGCGCTACACGCGTCTTCGGGCTCTGGCGCAGGATCAGCTGCTGTGAAGGAGTTGGATGCGGAGACGCTTCTCCGCGCCCTCGCCGACCATGATGTCGACTTCTGCGTGATTGGCGCGCTCGCGGCCTGGTTGCAGGGAAGCAGCGCCGCGACCGTGGATCTCGACGTCATGCCGCGACGAGACCTGGAAAATGCCGAACGCTTAGCTGCGGCCTTGAACTCGCTAGGAGCTCGCGAGCGCGACGAGGCGGCTCGAAAGCTCGAGGGAGCCGATTTCCTTGGCTGGCAGCCGCGCCATTTTGAGACCGACGCCGGGGCCCTCGACATCGTGCCCAGCGCGGCGGCGATCGGCGGGTACGAGGACGTCGCGACGGTCGAGTTGCGACTCGGGGACTTCTCGGTGCGCGTTGCAACGCTTGACGAGGTGATCGCCTCGAAGGAGAAGCTCGGCAGGCCGAAGGACAAAGCTGCGCTGCCGGCTCTCTACGCCGCCCGCGAGGCTTTGCGCGAGCGGCGCGCCTAGGTCGTCAGCTCCTCGATTCGCTCGAACAGCCGGTCGAAGTCGATCGGCTTGGTGACGAAACCGTCGATCGCGAGGTCGCCGTCGCCTTCGGCATCGGCGCCCTGCTTGTGGGCGCTGACGATCAGGGCGGGGGTCTCGATGCCGGCGGCGCGCAGCTCGCGCAGGGCGTCGATGCCGGACTTGCGGGGCATCATCGCGTCGAGCAGCAGCAGGTCGGGAGCCGGGCTCGGGCCGCCCGTCATCAGGTCGACGGCCTCCTGGCCGTCGGCGGCGGCGATCACCTCGTGCCCCTCCATCTCGAGGCGGGTGCGCAGCAGCAGGAGGATCGTCTCGGAGTCGTCGGCGACGAGGATGCGGGCCATCAGACCGCCTCCACCCGGTCGGCAGCCATCGCGGCCGGGAGCCGGAAGCGGAAGCTCGAGCCGGTGCCGACCGTCGACTCGGCGGCGATCGTGCCGCCGTGCAGCTCGACCAGCGACTTCGAGATCGCCAGGCCGAGCCCGGTGCCGCCGACGCGCTGCGTCATGCCGGCGTCGCCGCGCGTGAAGCGCTCGAAGATGTGCCGCAACTGCTCGCTGGGGATGCCGGGGCCGTCGTCGCTCACCGAGATCTCCACTTCGGCGCCGACGCGACGCGCCTTGACCGAGATCGTCGCTCCGTCCGGGCAATACTCATTCGCGTTCGTGAGCAGGTTCACGAGCACCTGGCGGATCCGATCCCGGTCGGCGTTGACCAGCGGCAAGCCCGGCTCGACCTCCTCGCGCAGCTCCTGGCCCCGCGCCTCCGTCTGGCCGCGCAGCGTCCGCGTCGCCTCTTCGACCAGCGGCGCCACCTCGGTGGGGGTCGGCGCGATCGTCAGGCGGCCGGCGTCGCTCCGCGCCAGGTCGAGCAGGTCGTTGAGGAGACGGACGACGTGACGGGTGTTGTCGAGGATGATCTCGACCGTCTCCGCCTGCTTGGGGCTGAGCTTTTCGCGCTCCAGCATCAGTAGCTCGGCGAAGCCCTGGACCGAGGTCAGCGGGCTGCGCAGCTCGTGCGAGGCGGTCAGCACGAACTCGTCCTTCATCCGTTCGAGCTGGTCGCGTTCGCCGGCGCGGCGCTGCAGCTCCTGGGCCATCTCGTTGAAGGCGGAGCCGAGCTGCGCGGTCTCCGACAGCCCGCCGACCTTGACGCGGGCCTCGAGGTCGCCGCCCGCCAGCCGTTCGGAGGCCTCGACCAGGTCCTCCAGCGGGCGGCGCATCGAGGCGATCAGGCCGCTGAAGAGCAGCGCCGCGCCGGTCAAGCCGGCGATCAGCCCGGCGCCGACCAGCAGCGCGGTGTCGCGCGTCTGGTCGTCGATCTCCTCGCGCAGGGTCGCCCGGTGCCGCGGTTGGGCGATCACCTGCTGCCGCGCGATCGCCGGCCGCTGGCCGCGCTCGAGCCGCTCGCGCGACTGGATCTCGGTCCGGTAGGAGCGGGCCGTCGCGTCCTCGAAGTCTTGGCGCTGCTGGAGGAAGCGCGCCACCCCGATCATCGCCAGGCCGGTGAGGACCGCGAAGGCGATCGCGAAGCCGATCGTCAGCCGGTTGGCGAGGGAAGGGCTGAGCCTGAGTCTTCTGCCGGAATATGCTTGCGAGCCGATGAGCGACGAGGCTACCGCCACCGCGGACGGCACGGCAGATGCGCCGCCAGGCATCGACCGGGCGGCCGTCGAGGTCTGGTTCGCCGAGCACGTCGACGGCGCCCGGGCTCCCCTGAGCTTCGAGAAGATCTCGGGCGGC
>DASQDJ010000101.1:0-2002 GCA_035634215.1 Solirubrobacterales bacterium
CCTGGGCGATCACCTTGTCCTCGTCCTGGGTGGCGTCGAAGTGGACGATCTCGTCGCTGACGACGCCGTCTTCGACGACCCGGTACGGGGTCGTGACGAACCCGTGCTCGGAGACCTGGGCGTAGCTCGAGAGCGAGCCGATCAGGCCGATGTTCGGTCCCTCCGGGGTCTCGATCGGGCACATCCGGCCGTAGTGGGTCGGGTGCACGTCGCGAACCTCGATCGGGGCCCGCTCACGGGTCAGACCGCCGGCGCCGAGCGCCGAGAGCCGGCGCCGGTGCGTGAGCCCGGTGAGGCTGTTGGTCTGGTCCATGAACTGCGATAGCTGCGAGGAGCCGAAGAACTCCTTCATCGCCGCGACGACCGGGCGGATGTTGATGATCGTCTGCGGGGTGATCGCGTCGGAGTCCTCGGTGGTGAGGCGCTCGCGGACGACGCGCTCCATCCGGTAGAGGCCGATGCGGAAGGCCTCTTGGATCAGCTCGCCGACCGTGCGCAGGCGCCGGTTCCCGAAGTGCTCGTACTCATCGAGGTGCTCGTAGACCGCCTCGCGGGGGTAGGTGATGGCCTCCGCGGCGTAGTCCTTGATCGGGTTCTCCTCGTCGATCTCCTCGGGGATCCCGAGCAGTTTCGGGAGCGAGACGAGCTCTTGGACGAGAGCGATGATGTCGTCGTGGGTGAGCACCCGCGTCTCGAGGTCGATGTCGAGGTCGAGGCGGGCGTTGAGCTTGTAGCGACCGACCCGGGTGAGGTCGTAGCGCTTGGGGTCGAAGAAGAGCTGCTCGAGCAGGCCGCGGGCGGCGTCGACCGAGGGCGGCTCGCCCGGACGCTGCTTTTTGACCAGCTCGATCAGAGCGCCCTCTTCGGTCTTGGTCGCTTCGGTGTCGGCCTCGATCGTGTGGCGGATGTAGACCGAGTTGTCGAACATGTCGAGGAGCTGCTGGTCCTCGACGTAGCCCATCGCGCGCAGCAGGACCGTGACCGGCAGTTTCCGCTTGCGGTCGATGCGGACGAAGACTTTGCCTTTTTTGTCGACTTCGAGCTCGAGCCAGGAACCGCGGGCAGGCATCAGGTTGGCGATGAAGACCTGCTTTTCGGGATCCTTCGGCGCCATCACGTACGCGCCCGGCGAGCGGACGAGCTGGGTGACGACGACGCGCTCGGTGCCGTTGATGATGAAGGTCCCGCGCTCGGTCATCCACGGGAAGTCGCCCATGAAGACGGCCTGCTCGCGGATCTCGCCGGTCTCCTTGTTCTGGAAGGCGACGGTCGCGGTCAACGGCCGCGAGTAGGTCATGTCCTTCTCGCGGCACTCCTCGATCGAGTGCGGCGGCTCCTCGAATTTGAAATCGCCGAAGACGATCTGGAGGTTCCCCGTGTAGTCCTCAATCGGGGATATGTCGTTGATCGTCTCTCGCAGTCCACCTGCTTTCGGATCCGTCAGTTCTTCGAAAGAACGTCGCTGGATGTCGATCAGGTGTGGGACCTCGAGCGGATTATCAAGGCGGGAAAAGCTCCTACGGGTTACGGGGGCAGCGTTGGAACGTGCCAAAGTCGGCGACTCCTCGGACGGTCAGAGGGACGTAGATACAGCGCAAAATTGGGCAGGGGCACTCAAATGGCGCGCGACCGCGAAAAATAACACACGGCTGCGCGCGCCCCTGAGCTTGGCTCCCCGAGCGGGATCGGGGAGCGACCTGGTCGAGCTTTATTTGAGCTCGACGGTGGCCCCGGCCTCCTCGAGTTCAGCTTTGAGTTTGTCGGCCTCATCGCGCTCGACGCCCTCTTTGATCGCTTTGGGTGCCTCGTCGACGAGAGCCTTCGCCTCTTTCAGGCCAAGGCCCGTGGCCGAGCGCACGACCTTGATGACCGGGACTTTCTGCCCGCCCACCTCTTTGAGGACGACGTCGACGGTCGAAGACTCTTCGCCGCCGCCTTCTTCGCCACCGCCACCGCCGCCGGCGGCCGGAGCCGCGGCCGCAACAGCCGTCGCGGAGACGCC
>DASQDJ010000102.1:0-3962 GCA_035634215.1 Solirubrobacterales bacterium
CCCCACGCCGGGTATCTCAGCGCCGATGACGCGCACCTACTTCCACAGCTGTCCGGCCGAGGCGGACCCGCAGAGCCTCCTCGACCCGGAGCGGCAGTTCACGACGCCCTGGGGCGAGCCGAACCACGGCCCCTGCGACAAGTGCGAGGGCGCCGGCAGCGTCCGCTACGAGTGCAAGTCGTGCCTCGAGGCGGGCACCGACGCGGAGTGCCCAGCCTGCGAAGGACGCGTCCATTTCGAGGGGGTCTGCCCGGCCTGCGAGGGCGCCGCCAGGATCGACCGCACGAAACGGCGCGGCATCGCGGTCTTCCCCTCCCGCGCCGGCCTCTACCGCTACCTCGCCGAGCGCGACGCGGATGTCGAGGACAGGGTGCTGGTCGAGCTGGAGGCGGAGCTGAGCGACGACGGCGACCTCGACGCCGACGCCGGCGCGCTCCTCGTCCACCCGACCCAGATCGTCGCCGTGCGGCCCTTCGACCTCGAGCTCTTCGAGGAAGTCCGCTCGCGGGTCGCCGCCGAAGGCGCCGGCCGCTCCGCCGAGGAGCCAGGCGCGCCGATCACCTGACCGGCGGCGCCCGGCCGTCGATCGCTTGATCGATCCTGTTTATTCACCTACTCTGCGAGGCCGTGGGCGAGGCGAGCGACAAGGTCACCCTGATCACGCTGGGGCCGGAGGGAACCTGTCACGAACGGGCCTGCCGGCGCTACATGGAGTTCCAAGGGGTCGCGGACTACGGCTTCGAGCTGATCACCGACTTCCACGTCGGCCTCGAGATGCTGCGCGAGGGCGACGAGCGCACCTTCCTCGTGCAGTGCAGCGCCCACCCCAAGGTCCACGAGATCACGGAGAAGTACTGGACCGAGGTGTGGGTCGTCGACACCTTCATCTTCCCGACCAAGCACCTCGTCGTCCTCGCCCGCAAGGAGGTCGAGCGGGCGCGCTCGCTCGGCATCGTGCCGGCGACCAAGGGCTACGTCGACCTCTCCCAGTGGGACGAGATCGTCGACGTCGCCTCCAAGCCGCTCGTCGGCGAAGGCCTGCTGCGCGGCGACTACGAGGCGGGGCTGACGCACATGGAGCACCTCGAGGAGCATCCGGACGAGCTCCGCCTCGACCTCGACATCGGCGAAATCGACACGACCTGGGTCGTCTACGGCAAGCAGAAGCGCTTCGCCGGCGAGGTGATCGGCATCCCCTCGGCCGAGCTCTTCAGGGCGCCGCACCCCGTTTGAGGTTGCGGAACGCCGGTCGGCGCGCTCTCTTCTCGCAGTTTGCGGGAACCGCCGCCGCCACCCCCTAGCGCCGCCATGGGAGGGGCGCTAGGTTCGTTTTTGCGACTGGCAGAGAGCGGGGACCGCGGAAGCCAAGCGGGAACCGGTCTCGAAGGTGGCGCAACGAGCTTCTGAGCGCGAAGGCTACGCGCGAGCAGGCAACCGAGCGCCATCGCCGGTCGTTTTTTCGTGTCCTGGGGCCGACGGGCCGATTTCCGTCTTCCGGAGCCGTGTTCTAGGCCCGTCGGCGGAGCGTCCGCCGACCCGCCTAGCTTTCGCGAATGCCGCTGGAGTGCCTGCTCTCCTCGGCCCGCGACCGGGGCGCACCTCGGGAGCCGGCGTCGTAGGCGTACCCCGCGATCGCGCCGCGACTAGCCCGCCGCTCCCCCTTTTCCCATAGGCAGTTTTCGCCGAATAGGCGAAAACGGGGTCGAGGCGACGCTGTAGAGGTCCCACTCGTCGGCGACCCCCTTGAGGACATGGCGGCCGCGCGGCTCGAAGCGGATGGCGGAGCCGACGGCGAGGTCGCGGACCGTGCGGGAAGCGAGCACGTCGCGCGGTGCCGCCCGCGCGGCGATGCGGGCGGCGACGTGGACGGCGATGCCGCCGACGTCGTCGTCCATCAGCTCGACCTCTCCGCAGTGCAAGCCCGCCCGAACCTCGATCCCGAGCGCGGGCATCGCGTCCGCCACCGCCCGGGCGCACTCGGCGGCCCGGGTCGGCCCGTCGAAGGTCGCCAGGAAGCCGTCGCCGGTCGTCTTGATCTCGCGGCCTTCGAAGCTGGCCAGCTGCTCGCGGACCAGTTCCTGGTGCTGCTGCAGCAGCTCCCGCCAGCGGCTGTCTCCGAGCTCGCTGGCGAGCCTGGTCGAGTCGACGATGTCGGTGAAGAGCACCGTCGCCAGCACTCGCTGCGGCTCCGGCACCGGCCGCACGCCGGTCAGGAATTCCTCGATCGGGGCCAGCGCCGCGTCGCTGTCGCCGACCCACGGCATGTGGTCGTCCCCCTCCAGCTCGACGTAACGACTGCCCTCGATGTGCTCGGAGAGCCAGCCCCCGGCCCGGTAATTGACGGCGAGGTCGCCGCGGCGGTGCAGGATCAGGGTCGGCGCCTGGATCAGCGGCAGCGCATCGCGCACGTCCGTGTCGAGGAACATCTCGAACAGCTGGTTCACCCGCATCGGGCTGGCCGCCTGCCGCTCGAAGCGGGCCTGGAACTCTCGGGCCTGGGGATCCTCGGCCATGCTCGGCGAGAAGATGTCGATCGTCGCGCCCTGCCCCCACATCGGCGCGACCAGCTCCCTCTGCGCCTCGCGGACCGCCTCACGGTCAGGCGCCCACGGGTAGTCCGGCGCCGCGGTCGAGCGCGCCATCGCGCCCCACAGAACCAGGGCCGAGGTGCGCCGCGGATAAGTCGCCGCGAACAGCATGCACATCGTCGCCCCCTCCGACATGCCGAGCAGCGCCGCGCGCTCGGAGCCGGCGGCATCCATCACCGCCCGCAGGTCGTCCATCCGCTCCTCCAGGTTCGGCGCGCCACCCGCCGGGTCCGAGAGGCCGACACCGCGACGATCGAAGAGGATCACCCGGGCGAAGGACGCGAGTCGCCGCGCGAAACGCGACATCAGCGGGTTCTCCCAAAGCAGGTCGAGGTGGGACACGAAGGGAAAGGCGACCACCAGGTCCAAGTCGCCTTCGCCGAGCACCTGGTAGGCGATCGCCAGCTCGCCGCTGCGGGCGTACCTCGTCTCGGGCTGCATCGCATCCCACAGTACGCCGGGCCGACGCGGCACTCAAGCCGCGGGACCCGCCCCGCGGGGCGGATGGAGCCCTAGCCGATCGCCGTCAGCAGCGCCCGCGCCGCGCCGCGCATCCCGGCCAGGTTGGGATGGATCGGCGCCGCCGGGTTGACCGGGGCCAGCGGCTCCACCCAGCGGGTCAGCGGGCCCTTGCAGGCGTCGTGGCCGATGCTCGCCGCGTACCAGTCGACCAGGGTCGCGCCGGTCGCCGTCGCCTGGTCGGCGATCATCGCGTTGAGCTGCCGCTGCTTGGCGCGCAGGTAGGGAACGTCGGCGTAGCCGATCGGCATCTGCGGCCAGCAGCCGAAGCCGGTCTCGGGGAAGATCGCCGCGTAGTTGAGCACGTAGACGTCAGCTTCGGGCGAGCGCTCCCGGATGCCTTCGAGCGCCGCCCGCACCTTCGGCGCGGTTTCCGCGATCCGCTCGGCGATCTCGTCCTGGCCGCCAGGGTTGTATTTGTCCTGGCAGGGGGTGGCGAAGGGGTTGACCGTGACGCAGCTCTCGGCGATTTCCGAGAAGCCGATGTCGTTGCCGCCGATCGTGATGCTGACGACTCCCGTGTCCGCCTCGAGGGCCGAGAACTGCGGCGGGTTCGGGCCGTCGGGGTCGACTCCCTGGGGAGCGGTCATGTCCTCGGTCTCGGCGCCGCTGCAGCTGATGTCGCGCAGCGGCAGCCCGATCGAGGGCGCGGCGAGGCGCGGGAAGTTGTGGTCGGACTTGAGGCAGCCGTAGGGCGGGACCTGGTTGGGGATCAGCGGCCCCGCCGTGTAGGAGTCGCCGAGGGCCACGTAGTCAGCGCCGCGCGCGACCCCCACGAAAGCGGCGAACGCCGCTAGGACCATGACGACAGCCATCGCCGTCACCCGCAACCACCGGTGGGAGTTGTGCGCGGCG
>DASQDJ010000103.1:0-6324 GCA_035634215.1 Solirubrobacterales bacterium
CCGCCCTCGCCCCGCTCGCCGATCCCGCGCTCCACCGCCTCCGCCTCCGCCGCGCGGAAGAACCAGCGCTCGAAGAGCAACTCGAAGAGGCGACGGTCCTCCTGCGACTTGGCGATCGTCGTCGCCAGCGCCTCGCGGAAGTCGTCTCGCGAGCTCCATGGGACCTGCTCGAGCGCGGCGAAGGCGTCGAGGATCTCCGAGGTCCCGACCGCGACCCCCTCGCTGCGCAGCTCCTCGCAGAAGCCGAGCAGCTTCGGCGCGAGCCCCGGGGGGCCCGTTTCAGCCCTGGGGCCGTAGGGCGTCGGCAAGCTTCACCCCGACCCGCTCGGCGACCAGGTCGATGTCGGTCCGGTGCTTGACGATGATCGACATCGACTGTTCGAAGGTCTCGCGGTCGATGTCGTCGGCGCCCATCAGGAGCAGCGTCCGCGCCCAGTCGATCGACTCCGCGATCGAGGGCGGCTTCTTCAGGTCGAGCGCCCGGATCATCCGCACCACCTCGACGAGGCGCCGCGCCAGCGCCTCGGGCAGATCTGGCGCGTGCAGCCGGACTATCTCCATCTCGCGCTCGAGCTCCGGATAGTCGAGCCAGAGGTAGAGGCAGCGGCGCTTCAGCGCCTCGGTCAGCTCGCGTGAGTTGTTGGAGGTGAGGACGACGATCGGCATCGTCGTCGCGCTCACCCGGCCGAGCTCGGGAATCGTGATCTGGAAGTCGGAGAGCAGCTCGAGCAGCATCGCCTCGAACTCCTGGTCGGTCTTGTCGATCTCGTCGATCAGCAGGACCACTGGCTCCTCGCTGGCGATCGCCTGCATCAGCGGCCGCTCGAGCAGGAACTCCTCGCTGAAGATGTCCGACATAACGCCGCCTCCTCTGCTCCCATGAGGACCCGAGGAATCAGATATGGACGGGTCCTCATTCCCGCGTCCGGGGGCGGCTTGGTCTTTGGCGGCCTGGATCCAGAGGAGTTGCTTGCGGTAGTTCCACTCGTAGAGCGCCTTGGCCTCGTCGAGCCCCTCGTAGCACTGCAGACGGATCAGCTCGCGCCCGGTGGCGCGGGAAAGCGCCTTGGCCAGCTCGGTCTTGCCGACGCCGGCCGGGCCCTCGACCAGGACCGGCTTGCCGAGGCGTTGAGCGAGGAAGGAGACGAGCGCCGCTGGCTCGTCGGCGAGGTACTCGGCGGCGGCGAGGGCCTCCCTGGTCTCGGCGACTGAGTCCGGTGCGGCGGCCATCGCGCGATGATAATCCGCTCCGGTGCTCGACCTCGCGCTTTCGATCCTCGCCATGCTGCCCGAGAGCGGCGTCCCTTACGTCGCCCTGCTCGCGGCCGGCTTCGGCATCGGCATCCTCGGTCACCTCGCCGGCTCGAACCGGCTGGTCGCGGTCGGCATCGCGCTGGTCTTCCTCGGCGCCTTCCTGCTGCCACTGCTCGTCAACCTCACCGAGAGCACCCCGCCGCAGATCGAGCGGGCCCGATGAAAATTTGCTCAGCGGTTACGATCCGGTCCCGATCCGACGCTTAGGAGACCCCAGGTTGAGCCGGCTTTCCCTCATATCCGTCCTCGCCGCGCTGGTCGCGGCGATCTCGCTGAGTGCCTGTGGCGACGGGGGCGGCGGGGGAGGCGATCCGCGCGAGACGATCGACTCGGCGACGCTGGAAGGGATCGAGAGCGGAAATCTCGACCTGACCCTGGCCGTCGACGTCCCCGGCAAGGAAGGCGGCGATCTCGATCTCCAGCTCTCCGGGCCGTTCCGCGGCGGCGCCAAAGGCGACCTTCCGCAGCTCGACTTCGACGCCACCGCGCGGGGCTCCCTCAGCGGAGAGGAACTCGACTTCGAGGGCGGCCTCGTCCTCCTTCCCGGAACCGCCTACGTCAACTACGAAGGGACCGAGTACGAAGTCGACTCGACCAGCTACAGCTTCATCGAGCCGATCCTCGACCCAGCCGCCCAGGGCCAGTCGGGCTCCGAAGCCCGCTGCGAGGAAGCGGTCGGCGAGCTGCCGATCAGCAGGTTCGTCGACAACCTGCGAGGTGGGGAGGGCGCCGACGTGGAGGGCACGGACACGACCAAAGTTAGCGGCGACCTCGACGTCCGCGGTGCTCTCGACGCGCTGCTCGACCTCGCTGAAGAGCCGTCCTGCAAAGCGCAGACCGCGGCGGCGGGCGAGTTGCCGCCGCGCAAAGAGGTCGAAGCGGCCCGGGACGAAATCGAGGCCGGCCTCAAAGACGCCCGGATCGAGGTCTACGTCGGCGAGGACGACATCGTGCGGCGAATCTCAGCCGAGCTGGAGGTCGAACCCCGGCAGCGCTCGGCGAGCGGCCCGCGGCGCGCCTCGATCGACTTAGAGCTGAACCTGAGCGGCGTCAACGAGGACCAGGAGATCTCGGCGCCGCCGAACCCGAAACCGCTCAACGACCTCTTCCTGAAGCTGGGCGTCAACCCGCTCGAACTGCTCGGCCTGCTCGAAGGCGAAGGCCTGGCCGAAATCATCGAGGGCATCGGCAGCGCGGCGACCGGGGGTGGCTCGGGCGGCGCCAGCCAGCAGCGGTACCTCGAGTGCCTGAGCGAAGCGAGCTCGCCGCTCGACCTGCAGCGCTGCAACCGGCTCGCCGGCTAGCCGAGCCGCGACTCCCGCCGCTCCCTTCGCATAGGCTGCCGCCGTGGAAGTCCTGCTCCTCTTCGTGAGCTTCGCCGTGATCCTCGCTGGCGCGCTCCTCTTCACCAACGCGGTCGAGTGGCTCGGCCACCGGCTGCAGATGGGCGAAGGCGCGGTCGGCAGCCTGCTCGCGGCGGTCGGCACCGCGATGCCCGAGACGCTGATCGCGATCGTGGCGCTGATCGGCGCCAAGGAGGGCGCCGATCAGGTCGCGATCGGGGCGATCGTCGGCGCTCCCTTCCTGCTCGGCACCCTGGCGATGGGGCTGGTCGGCCTCTTCGCCTACATCTACCGGGAGCGGCGCAAAACCGGGCTCCAGCTGGACGCGCACGGACCGACCCTGGAGCGCGACCTCATCTTCTTCCTGATCTTCTTCGCGGTCGCGCTGGCGATGGCCTGGGGGGCGCCCGACTCGCTGCGGATCCCGATCGGGATCGTCGTCATCCTCTCCTACGTCTTCTACATCCGCCGCACCCTGCTCGGCAGCGGCGAGGTGCAGGAGCACGGCACCCTCGACCCGCTGATCTTCGAGCGGCGCGAGGAGTTCCGCACCAACCCCTCGGTCTGGATTTGCGTGGTGCAGCTGCTGGTCGGCCTCGGCGCGATGGTCGGCGGCGCCCACCTCTTCGTCGAGGAGCTGCTGCACATCGCCGAGGCGATCGGCGTCGAGGCGGTCGTCCTGGCGCTGATCCTCGCCCCCCTCGCCACCGAGCTGCCCGAGAAGGTCAACAGCTTCTTCTGGGTGCGCGAGGGCAAGGATTCGCTGGCGCTCGGCAACATCACCGGCGCGATGGTCTTCCAGTCGACGATCCCGATCGGGATCGGCCTGATCTTCACCGACTGGGACCTCGACTTCAACGCGACCTTCTCGATCGTGTTGGGGCTGATCGGCGGCTTCCTCGCCTACGAGGTCCTGCACCGCCGCGACCGCTTCGCGCTGCCTGTCGTGATCGCCTGGATCGCGCTCTACGCCACGTACATCGTCGTCGTGGCGGCGACGGCTTGAGCGATTGAGCTAGGCCCCGGCGAGGTCTGCGAGGGCGTCCAGAACGACGTCGTCGTGCGTCTTCGGCGAGACCTTGGGGAAGGCCTTGGCGATCCTGCCGTCGGCGTCGATCACGAACGTGGCCCGTCGCACGCCCCAGTGCTTCTTGCCGTACATCGACTTCTCGCCCCAGGCGCCGTATTTCTCGGCGACCTCGTGCTCGGCGTCGGCGAGCAGGGTGAAGTCGAGCCCGTGCTTGTCGGCGAACTTCTTGACGGCCTCGACCGAGTCGGGCGATACGCCGATCACCCTCGCGCCGGCCTTCTCGTACTCGTCGCCGCGGTCGCGCACGCCGCAGGCCTGGGTCGTGCAGCCAGGGGTGTCGGCGCGGGGATAGAAGTAGAGGACGACGGTCTGGCCGCGCAGGTCGGAGAGCGTCACCTCGTTGCCGTCCTGGTCGGGCAGCGTGAAGTCCGGCGCCTCCTGCCCCGCTTCCAGCATCAGGCTGCTTCTTCCTCTTCGCCCTCGCCGTCAGGCCTGGGGCCACGGTCGTCATCCTCGTCGTCCCCGAAGTCGTCGTCGCACTCTTCGAGCGCCGTGTCGGACACGGCGACGGCTCCGCTCGCGCGGCGGGTGGCCTGGAAGTGCTCCAGGGCCTCGTCGCGGGCGTCCTCGTCGATCGGCACGTCGTCGGAGATCCGCACCCAGTCGGCTCCCTCGTAGGCCTCCATGTCGAAGACCTCCTGGTCGAGCGAGGCGGAGTCGTCGACGACGACGATCACCTCGGTCTGGGGGTTGAAGTAGGTGCCCGGTTGGACGAGGAGCTCGTTGACCTCGTAGAGGTTGTCGCCGCCTGCCATGGAGCTCTCATCCTATGAGATCGCCGAGCTGGCGCTCGACCTCCGCCTCGACGTCGAGCGGCTCTTCGCCGGCCCTCATCCGGCGTTCGTTGCGCGCGACGATCAGCTCCCTCACCTCGGCCCGCAGTGCGTCGTCGACGCCGGGCCGGGCGCCCGGGGCGTCGAGCAGGCGCTCGACCTCCGCCTCGACGTCGAGCCCGGGTTCGCCGCGCCGCCGGCGACGAAACGACTTGGCCTCGAGCATCTGCCGTGCCTCGGCCCTCTGCACCGCTGGATCCACCGGCGGCTCGCCGCCCCCGAGGCGGGGTGGGGGCAGCGACTGCTCGATCGAGAGCGGCCCTTTGCCGATGCTGCGCCAGGCCGGCCCCGACCGGGCGAAGGCCACGGCCGCGATGGGAAGCGCGACCAGCGTGATCGCGGCGAGCACATAGCCGCTCTCGATGCCGATCGCTCCCAGCAGCGCCATCTGCCCAGGGTACGCGGCCCCCGGCGCGGTCCCGTTCTGTACCCTGTGGGCCTGGTTGACTGACCAGTCAATCGGGCCGCGTTCCCCGCCGAGCAAGGCACTCCCACCGAGAAAAGGAGCTTCGAGCAGTGGTTGACTTCACTCTGACCGACGAGCAGAAGGATCTGCGCGAGCTGGCGCACAACTTCGCGGAGAAAGAGATCCGCAGGGTCGCCTGGGAGTACGACAAAGAGGGCACCTGGCCGCAGGACATCATCGACCAGGCCTGGGAAGTGGGCCTGATGAACACCCACATCCCCGAGGCCTACGGCGGTCCCGGCCTCGACTACCTCTCCGGCTGCCTGATCGAGGAGGAGATGGGCTGGGGCTGTTCGGGCATCGGCACCTCGCTGATGGCCAACGGGCTCGCCTCGGCGCCGGTCACGCTCGGCGGCTCCGAGGAGACGAAGAAGAAGTACCTCGGGATGCTGACCGAAGACAAGAAGCTTGCCTCCTTCTGCCTCACCGAGCCCGACGCCGGCTCCGACGTCTCCGGCATGAAGACCCGCGCCGTGAAGAAAGGCGACAAGTACGTCCTCACCGGCTCCAAGTGCTTCATCACCAACGGCAGCTACGCCGACTGGTTCACGGTCTACGCCAAGACCGACCCTGAGGCCGGCCACCGCGGCATCAGCGCCTTCGTCGTCGACGCCGACTCCCCGGGGGTCACGGTCGACAAGAAGGAGTACAAGATGGGCCAGCGGGCGTCCAACACCGCGACCATCTCCTTCGACGAAGTCGAGGTCCCGGCCGAGAACCTGCTCGCCGAGGAGAACAAGGGCTTCAAGCTGGCGATGATGACGCTCGACCGCACGCGCCCGGGCGTCTCGGCGATGGCCGTCGGCATCGGCCGCGCCGCCCTCGAGTACTCGACCGAGTACTCCAAAGAAAGGGTCCAGTTCGGCGTGCCGATCGCGATGCACCAGGCGATCCAGTTCATGATCGCCGACATGGCGACCAAGGTCGAGGCGGCCCGCCTCCTGGTCTGGAACTCGGCCATCCTGCTTGACCAGGGCGTCCGCAACAGCAAGGTCTCCTCGATGGCCAAGCGCTTCGCCGCCGACTCGGCGATGGAGATCACCGTCGACGCCGTCCAGGTCTACGGCGGCTACGGCTTCATCAAGGAGTACCCGGTCGAGAAACTGATGCGCGACGCGAAGATCATGCAGCTCTACGAGGGCACGAGCCAGATCCAGCGCCTCGTGATCGCCAAAGAAGTGCTGCTGCCGCGCCAGGCCAACGAGCCGACCCCGGAGGCTGAAGCGAAGGCCAAGGCTTCCGAGGACAGCCAGGCCGCTCAGGCCGCGGCCACGGTCT
>DASQDJ010000104.1:0-5248 GCA_035634215.1 Solirubrobacterales bacterium
GCCGCGGCCGATGCAGCGGTTGCGGCGGTGACCGCCCGGATAGCAGAAGTCCCGCTCTCCGTTGCCGATGAACTTGTCGGAGCCGTCGCCGAGGTAGATGACCATGGGGACCGGCAGGCGGTCGAGGACCCTCACCATGTCGCCCGACGGGCCCATGACGAGCTGGATCGCGTCGACCCCGTCGAGCCGGCAGACCGCTTTGAGGCGGTAGCGGCGGAAATGGCAGCCGGCTGGCTGCGCGCGCGCCATCAGGCCGCGGACGACCAGCCGCTCTCCCCGCACGCTCAGCTTCAGGTTGCTGCCTCCGTGCGCGCCGTGCAGAACGACGCGGTTCGGCGAGGCGGCGGTGCTGCCGGCGCCGGGCAGGACGAGCCAGACGGCGGCCAGCAGCAGCAGCGCGGCTGAATAAGATCGCCTCATGACAGCGCGCGGCAGGTTAGTGACGGTGGCGGCGGCATTCGTGTTGCTGGTCGGGGGAGCGCTGGGCTGCGGCGACGACTCGGACTCGTCTCCTCCCGCCGACGGCGGCGCGCAGGCTAACGAAATGGACTCGCCCGGGTCGGCCCGGGGCGGCCGGGAGGGCGCCGGGCCGGACGAGCGGGACGACCGCGACCCGGGCGCCGGGCAGGGTGTCGACCCGGCTCAGCGCGACTCTGGCGGTGGCTCCGAGCAGTTCGCGACCCCGGGCGGCGACAACAGCGTGCAGGAATTCGGCGCCGAAGCCGAGGGAGGGGAGCTCGAGGCGGCCGCCGCGACCCTGCACGCCTTCCTCGACGCCCGTGCGGCCGGCGACTGGGCGAAGGCCTGCGACCAGCTGGCGGCCGACGTCCTCGAATCGTTCCAGCAGTTCGCGGAGCGCTCGCCCCAGCTCAGGGGCAAGGAGTGCCCGGAGGTCCTCGCCGGCCTCTCGGGACCGGGAACGAAGGACGCGCGGCGCGAAGCGGCGATCGCCGACGGCGGCGCGCTTCGCGTCGAAGGGGACCGCGGTTTCGTCCTCTATCACGGCGCTGGCGACACGCCGTACGCGATCCCGATGCGGCTCGAGGACGGCCGTTGGAAGGTCGCTGCCCTGGCGGGCCTGCCGCTCTCCTAAGCAGCGGTGCGCTGACAGAGCCGACGCCCGGACTTGAACCGGGGACCCCTTCATTACGAATGAAGTGCTCTACCAACTGAGCTACGCCGGCCTGCGCCGCCCATTCTAGGAGGCGCCGGTAGTAGGCCGCGTTTCGTGACGCCCTGCCGGCTATTGGCTGCGCGTCGCCTGCTCGGAGGCGGGTGAGCGCTCGTGCGGCGGCAGGTCCCCACAGACGGGGCAATCCGCCTCGGGGACGACCTGCTCGCGTTCCACCTTCATCGTCCGCAGGTCGTAGATGTGGCCGACCCCCTGAGTCGAGGGTTCGGCCAGGCCGGTTAGGAAGTGCAGCACGTCGAGCCCCACCTGGCCGCCGATCAGCGCGCAGGCGGGCCCGAGCGTGGCGGCTGGCGAGGGTTTTGCCTTGCGCTGCTCGACCGCCACGTCGAAGAGCGGATAGGCGCGCCGGTACGCCGCGACCTGGCAGGCGAAGCAGCCGGTCTCGCCGGGCACGTAGAGCGGCCCGACGCGGGCGATCGGCGGAAAGTGGCTCATCGTGATGTAGGGGATCCGCGCCGCGAAGCAGGCTGAGTTCACCCACTGCTCGATCTCGTGCGCCGGCCAGTCGGCCGCGTCGACGACGAGGTCGAATCCGTCGATCAACTCGGCCACCGACCGCTCGCCCTCGACCCGCTCGCCGACGGTCTCGACCCGCATCGCCGAGTTGAAGGCCAGCAGGCGCTCCGCCGCCGCCTCGACCTTGGGCCGGCCGATGTCGCTCTCGGTATAGAGGACCTGCCGGTTCAGGTTGCTCTGCTCGACCGCGTCGCCGTCGATCAGCAGCATCTCGCCGACGCCGCAGCAGGCAAGCGAGAGCGCCGACCAGCCACCGAGGCCGCCGACGCCGAGCACGACGATGCGGGCGCTTTCCAGACGCGATTGGCACTGCGAGGGCGTCGGCCCCGTCGTCACGTCGCTGAAGTAGCGAAGCTGGCGGTCGAAGCGGTCCATGACCCGGTCTGAGACCAGGTCGTCGTCGGCGCCGTCCTCGACCAGGCCGAGCTCCTCGAGCTGGGCGAGCAGGTCGCGGACCGCCTCCTCGCCGAAGCGGTCCTCCAGCTCCCCCCGCTCGCGGCTGCCGTCGAGCGACTCGAGCAGCGCCCGGCCGTCGGGGTCGGGCTTCTCGATGTGGACGTCGGTGCCGCCGCTCGGGCGGAGGAGATAGAGGTCGCCGTCGGGCGTCTCCATCCACTCGGTGGTGCGCTTGATCCTCGGTCGCATCATGGACGTCTGACGGGCTTGACCGAGCGAGCGATTTAATCCGTTTCGGTAATAGACGATAGGAAAGAAATCAGGCTCTTCCCTTGTGCTGAACGGCAATTCGCATCACATTTAGGTCCTAGTCAAGTCTTAGCTTGAAACTATGAGTCTGCGGGGGGCTGGCTCGGGGAACAGAGGAGGAACGCGATGGCACGCAACGGACGCAAGAAGAGCGGGCAGGGTCTCGACGGCAAGCTGCGGCAGGTGATCGACCCCGCGGTGGCCAAAGCGCTTTCGCACCCTCTGCGCAGCCACATCCTTGTCACCCTTGGGGATCGGGTCGCCAGCCCCAACGAAATCGCCAAAGAGCTCGGCCTCGCCGCGCGGGACCTCGATTACCACGTGAAGGTGCTGGTCGAGGTCGGCATGATCCAGCTGGCCCGCGCAGAGAAGCGACGCGGGGTCAAGGAGCATTTCTACGAGCTGCGTACGGCCCCCTTTTGCTTTGACGACCAAGAATGGGATCGCGTGCCGGCTCCGGTTCGCTCGCGCTTCAGCGACGCTTTTCTGCGGGGGCTGTTGGACGAGGTTGCGGAGGCCTTGCGGGCGGGGACCTTCCATGCACGCTCCAATAGCCATGAGAGTCGCATGAACATGCTTCTCGACGAGCAGGGTTGGGAGGAGATGGCGAGGACGATGGAGGACACCCTCGAGCGAGTGGCCGCGATTCGTGCTGGCAGCGCGAAACGCCTAAGGACCAGTTCGCAGCACGGAATCCCAACGGCTGTCTTTCTCTTGGGCTTCGAAACCGCGGCCGGTGCGAGACCCTCTGCGGCTACCGGTCGACCGCCGCGTCGATCCGGTCGGTCAGGTCGCGTGCGCGCCTGAAGACGTCGTCGAGCATCGGCTCGGTGAGCCGGCCGGTGAAGGTGTTCTGCTGGCTCGGGTGGTAGCAGCCGAGCAGCTTCCAGCGTCCCAGGTCCCCTTCGGCGCCGTGGCCGAAACGGGGGCGCGGTCGCGGCAGCTCTAGGCCCAGGCTCGTCGCCGCCCGCAGGGCGCCGTCCCAGCCAAAGCCCCCCAGGGCAACCAGCACCCGTGAGCGCTTCAGCAGCGCCAGCTCGCCCGCCAGGAACGGCAGGCAGGCGTCGCGCTCGGCGGGTGTGGGGCGGTTGGCCGGGGGAGCGCAACGGACCGTCGCGGTCACGTACGCGTCGTCGAGCTCCAGGCCGTCGTCCACGTCGACAGCCGTCGGCTGGTTGGCATAGCCGGCGCGGTGGAGCGCCGCGTAGAGCCAGTCTCCCGAGCGATCGCCGGTGAACATCCGCCCCGTGCGATTGGCGCCGTGCGCGGCGGGGGCAAGGCCGACGAGGACGAGTCTGGCTGCCGGGTCTCCGAAGCCGGTCACGGGTCGTGCCCAGTAGGCCTCCCCCTTGAAACGGCATGGCGGGTTCGCCGCGGCTTCCTCCCGCCAGGCGACGAGCCTCGGGCAGGCGCAGCACTGCCGGACTGCCTGGTTCAAAGCTCGGAGGCTCCCGGTCGTGGGCGTGTTCGGGCGGTTCGCCATTGGCCAAAGCATCCTGCACGGGCCGGGTCGGCGGCACGGAAAGGTGGGGCCCTGCGCGCGCAGGGCCCCACGAGAAAACCTGCGACCTAAGCGGTCTTGTGAATCATCAGCAGCGGGACAACCTGCTCGGCAGCACCGATCTTCATCAAGCTCACCCCCTTGTCTCGACTGGACCCTTCCCTGCCGCGCGATTGCGCGAGCTTTGTAGAGACCCGTCGATTAGTGGAAAAGTTTCCACCAATAAGGGGAATGGAGCATTCTGTCGGAACTCTCGCTAGAAATCGTTGTTGTAGATCAATACGATGGAGTGGTAAGCCACTCGCAAACGATCGGAGGACTCGCTTTGGCCGCCAAGGGCAAGACCAGCAAGGGCCGCGCAAAAGGAAAGGGCAAAAAAGGGCGACCCAAAGGCGTCAATCAACAGCTCGTTAAAGCTCTTGCGCACGAACTGCGAGTCGAAATTCTCACCATCCTCAACGAACGGATGGCGAGCCCGAACGAACTCGCGAAGGAGCTGAACGAAGGCCTCAGCCAGGTCAGCTACCACGTCAAAGTCCTGAAGGACTACGACTGCATAGAACTCGTCAAGACGGAGCCCCGGCGAGGCGCGGTCGAGCACTACTACCGGGCGTCGGCGCGGCCTTATCTCAGCGACAGCGACTGGCGGCAGCTTCCCGATTCGGTCCGGGAAGGAATGAGCGCTGACCTGATGCAGATGGTGCTCGATGACGTGACGGCCGCGCTGGAAGCCGGCACCGTCGACGCGCACAAGGACCGGCACATGAGCCGGACCCCGCTGCTGCTCGATGCGAAGGGCTGGAAAGCACTCGGCAAGCTGCTGGGCTCCACCTTGGAGCAGGTGATCGAGATCCAGACCGAAAGCACCGATCGCCTTGCCGGTTCCGAGGAGGCCCCCATGGAGGTCATGGTTGCGATGATCGGCGTCGAAACCCCCGGCGGCCGTCAGGCGGCGGCCAAGGGCTCCGCCAAAACGGGCAGGGCCAAAGGCAAAGCCAAGGCGAAATCCAAGAAGTAGCGCTTTCGCGGCGCTCGACACCATGCGAGCCCATAGGCTTCTCTCGCCTTGGGCAGAGATCGATTCGTTAGCGGCAGAGCAAGACGGCGCGGCGCCAGCCGCGCCGTCTTATTGCTCGCGGTCCTCGCGTCGTTCGCCGCTGGCTGCGGGCCGAGCGGCGAGGGGGCTGAGACCGATCCCGAAAAGGGCGCCGACGCGGAGCGGTTGAACGCGGCGCTCGCGCAGGAGCTGGGGCTGCTCCACGCTTACACGCGGGCGGTGCCTGGGCTGAGCGGCGAGAGCCAGGCGGTGGCGCGTCGCTTCCGCGGCCACCAGC
>DASQDJ010000105.1:0-24452 GCA_035634215.1 Solirubrobacterales bacterium
GGGCCTCGCCGTGGACGGGATCGCCGGCCTGCAGACGCTCGCCGCCCTGCGCCGTCGGACGCTCAGCGCTCCGGCGGCGTCGGGCACGCCGACCGGCCCCGTGCGGTTCCTGCGCCCGGTGGCGGGACCGAGCGGCGACGGGTTCGGCGCCCCGCGCGGCGACCACCTGCATCAGGGCATCGACTTCCCGGTGCCGTTCGGCACTCGGGTGGGCGCGGCAGGCGTCGGCACGACGATCTACGCCGGCTACAACTACGGCGGCTTCGGCAACCTCGTCGTGATCCAGCACCGCCTCGGCTTCACCACGTGGTACGCCCACCTCGAAACGATCACGAGCTGGGTCGGTGAGCAGGTCGTCGGCGGCACCCGGATCGGCTACGTCGGCTCCACCGGCGCCTCGACCGGCCCGCACCTGCACTTCGAGGTGCGCCGCTACGACACGCCGATCGACCCGGCGCCGCTGCTGCTGACCGCGACCGCCTCCAGCGCAGCGCCCCCCGAGCGCGACCGCGGGCGAGGCGGCGAGGAGTGCGCCGGCGGCCTGCCCGCGCAGCCCCGCGCGCCGCGCGGCTCCAGCTGGATCGCCCGCGAGCGGCTCTGCTCGGGGCGGTCGTGACCGGGTCTCAGGCGCGCGTCGACGCCACGGGGATCCGGAAGCGCTGCCGGTACGCCCCGGGGGCGAGACCCGTCAGCCGCTTGAAGACGCGCCGGAAGGACGCGGGGTCCTCGTAGCCCACCGCCCAGCTGATCTGCTCGACCGACTCGTCGCTCGTCTCGAGCAGGCGCTTCGCGCGCTCGACTCGGATCCGTTGCACGTAGGCAATCGGCGTATGGCCGGTGGCCGCCTTGAACCGACGCTTGAAGGTCGTCGGCGCGAGACCTGACCAGGTCGTCATCTCGTCCACTGGCGAGGCGATCGCGTACTGCTCCGCGATCCCGCGTTGCGCGGCGAGGACGGCGACGTCGCCGTGGTCGGTGGGCGGTTCGAAGACCCGGTAGGGCGCCTGGCCATCCCGGTGCCACTCCCAGAGGTTGAACCGGGCCACCGCCTGCGCCGTCGCGGGGCCTACGTGCTCGGCGATCAGGAAGAGCGCCAGGTCGTGCCAGGCGGTAGCCGCGCCCGAAGTGATCAGACGCCCTCCGTCGCCGGAAATGACCAGCACCTCCTCGGAGCGCACCTGTACTTCGGGGTTGCGGCGGCGAAAGCCGTTCTCGGAGCCCCACGGAACCGTCGCCTCGTTGCCGTCGAGGAGCCCCGTCTCCGCGATCAGGTTCCCGCCCGTGCAGGCCGCGCACACGGTCGCGCCACCCTCGTACATCTGGCACAGCCACCGCACGAGCCGCGGGTAGCGGCCGGGCTTCCACTCGCCCTCCTCGTCGAACTCCATGGTGGGCACGATCACCACATCGGCCTCGGACACCTCGTCGACGGACCGGTGCGCGATGAGCGGCAGGCCGCTGGCGCTCTCGATCACGCCGGCGCGCTCGGCCACGATCTCAACCTCGAACGGCCGTGCGCGGCCGTCGCGCCGATCCTCCGCGGCGGTCAGGCTGGCCACCATCCGCAACGTCTCGTAGAGCCCGGTCGCGGGCGTGGCGGTGGAGTCGGGGGTCGCGACGATGCATACGCGCGTCTGCCCGGCGATTCCTGGCACAACTGCTCCCGTTTGGAACGAATGAACCCTTCTTGCGCATTATGCCCCTTGCCGCGTGCCCCGCTCGTGCCTCAAGCTCTTTCAATCGCTTGAGAAACCGAGGGGGAGCAATGCCTGAACTGTCCATCGCAACCGATTCCGTCACCGCTCTCGCCGAGCGGTTGACCGGCGAGGTCATCACTCGCGACCACCCTGACTACGACACGGCGCGCCGTGTCTGGAACGGGATGATCGACAAGCGCCCCGCTGTGATCGCCCGCTGCGTGGATGCTGGCGACGTGGCGACGGCGGTCCGGTTCGCGGCAGAGCACGAGCTGCCCCTCGCCGTCCGCGGCGGCGGCCACAACGTCGCCGGCACTGGCGTCTGCGACGACGGCCTGGTGATCGACCTCTCGCCGATGCGCGACGTTCGCATGGACACTGCCGCCGGCACGGTGCATGTGGAGGGCGGCGCGACGTGGGCCGACGTCGATCGCGTCACCGCGCCGCTCGGCCTCGCCGTTCCGGGTGGCGTCGTCTCCGAGACCGGCGTCGCGGGACTGGCCCTGAGCGGCGGCGTCTCCCACCAGCGCCGTCGCGACGGGATGACGATCGACAATCTCGCCGCCGCCGAGGTGGTGCTCGCCGACGGCCGCCGGGTGCGAGCGAGCGCCGACGAGCACCCGGACCTCTTCTGGGCGCTGCGCGGCGGCGGAGGCAACTTCGGGGTGGTCACCGCGTTCGAGCTGCGGGCACACGGGCTGGGGCCAGAGCTGTTCGTCCTCAACGTCGCCTACCCGCTCGAGGACACGCGGAAGGTGCTGGCCGCTTGGCGCGACGCGGTCGCCGACGCGCCTGACGAGCTGACGACCGCTGGCTTCGTCTGGGCGCTGCCCGTCGTCGACGAGCTGCCCGAGGAGCTTCGCGGGCGTCCGCACGTCGGCCTGATCGGCATCTGGGCCGGCGATCCGGGGGAGGGCGAGCGCGCGATCGCGCCGCTGCGCGAGCTCGCGACGCCGCTCTTGGACGTGAGCGGGCCGATGGGCTACCTCGACCTCCAAGGCTCGCTCGACCCCTTCTTCCCGCGTGGCCGGCGCTACTACTGGAAAGCGCACTACCTCGCCGGCTTCTCCGACGCGGCGGTCGACACGACGGCCGAGTGGTCGGAGTGCCGCCCGTCGAACGACACGTTGGTGATCATCCGCCACTGCGGCGGGGCGATCTCCCGCGTCGGAGCGGAGGAGACGGCATTCGGGGACCGCGGCTCGGAGTGGATGCTGAGCATCGACTCGACCTGGCAGGACCCCGCCGACGATCGGGTCAACATCGACTACACGCGCGGCTTCTGGGACGCCACGGTCCCGTTCTCGGACGGCAAGACGTACTTCAACTTCCCCGGCTTGCTGGAGGAAGGGGACGCGGCGGTCCGCTCGAGCTACGGCGCCAACTACGCCAGGCTGGCGCGGATCAAGGCCGCCTACGACCCGGAGAACCGCTTCCGCCTCAACCAGAACATCCGTCCCGAGGCCGAGTAGGAGGTCGTCGGGAGGGCGTGATGCGGCGGCGGGCCCGAGCGGCTCCTTCGAGATCCGCCGCGTGTTCGCCAACGGCGAGGGAGCGGATCGATCTCCGCCGGGCCGTGAGCCCCTCCGGGGAGGTCTGCACGGCCAGAGCGAGCATCTGAGCCTCTCAGCCGCGGTTGTCTGGAGTGGGCCGCCGCTCCGCCGCCGGCAGGGTGAGGTTCTCGCGCTCGACTCTGCCGTCGACCTCCACGGTCACCGAGCCGTCGCGATCGGCGACCAGGCCCGAGCGGCGCGGGTCGCGGCGGGCGCGCAGCAGCTCAACCGCGATCGGGATCACCGATAGGGCGACGATGCCGAGAATGATCGGCTCGAGGTTGTCGTGGACGAAGTCGACTTGGCCGAGGAAGTAGCCGAGCGTCGTCACCCCGAGCCCCCAGCCGAGGCCGCCGATCACGTTGTAGGTGACGAAGGTGCGGTAGTTCATGCGCGAGACGCCGGCCATCACCGGCGCCAGGGTGCGCACGATTGGGACGAAGCGGGCGATGACGATCGTGCGGGCGCCGTAACGCTCGAAGAACTCGTGCGAGCGCTCGACGTACTCGGCGCGGAAGAAGCGGCTGTCGGGGCGGTTGAAGACGGACGGCCCCGCCTTGCGACCGATCGCGTAGCCGACCTGGTCGCCGGCGATCGCCGCGATCGGGATCGTCGCGAGCAGGATCCAGAGATCGGGCAGGGTGCCATTGGCTGAGAGCAGCCCCGCGGTGAAGAGCAGCGAGTCGCCCGGCAGCAGGAAGCCGACCAGCAGCCCGGACTCGACGAAGACCACGCTGAGGACCCCAAGCAGCCCGAAGGTCTCGATCAGGAACTCGGCTTCGAGCCATTTCGGCCCAACCGCGAACGGCTGCTTCATGGAAAGGGAGGCGAGCAAGAAGGCGGCAGGCTACAGGTGGCCGCGGGCTGGTCTCACGAACTGACGACGTCGCGGCTGCGATCCAAGCGACTCGTTCCGCGTTGCGACGCGCTCGCTGGGGCTCTGTGCGGGAAGCCCGGACGTCGGCCTCGTCGGCGGTAGCGCGGTGGCGGATCGAGGTCGGCGCGCGGTCGGAACCACCGCATGCCCTCGCGACGGCCAGTGCAGCGACCCGCCAGGGACGTGCTCCCGAAAAGACAGGGGCGGTGAATAGGGGGATCGCCCGACGCAGTAGGGGCCTGCGGCGATCAGGGTGGAGACATGAACCCGACTAGCGCAGCATCTCCCACGTCCCTCGCCGCCGACCTCCGCGTCCGCGGCTTCACCGGTCGCCTCGTCTCCCCCGGCGACCCCGACTACGACGCCGCCCGCGCCTGCTGGAACGCCGACGTCGACCGCTTCCCGGCGGCGATCGCGATGGCGCGCGACGCGGACGACGTCGCGGCCGCGGTGTTGGCCGCGCGCGCCGTAGGGCTCGACCTGACGGTCCGCGCCGGCGGCCACTCGATCGCCGGCCGCTCTGTCCGCGACGACGCCCTCTGCATCGACCTGCGCAGTCTCAACACGATCGAGGTCGACGTCGAGCAAGGCCGGGTCACGGTCGGCGGCGGTGCCCTGCTCGGCGAGCTCGACGCCGCGACCCAGGAGCACGGGCTCGCCGTCCCGGCCGGCCAGGTCTCCCACACCGGCGTTGGCGGGCTGACCCTGGGCGGCGGCCTCGGCTGGCTGATGCGCCACCACGGCCTGACGATCGACTCGCTGCTGGGGGCCGAGGTCGTGCTCGCCGACGGCAGCACCGTCCTCGCCTCGGAGGAGAGCCACCCGGACCTCTTCTGGGCGCTGCGGGGCGGGGGAGGAGACTTCGGAATCGTCACCCGCTTCGAGTTCCGCGCCCACCCGGTGGGGACGGTCCTGGCCGGGATGCTGGTCTACCCCTGGGAGCGGGCGCGCGAGGCCTTCCAGACGACCCGCGAGCTGATGGAGGACGCGCCGCCGCAGCTGACCGCGTTCTGCGTGCTGCTGACCGCGCCGCCCCAGGAGCCGTTTCCCGAGGCGTTGCGGGGTGGCCCGGCGGCGGTCGTCGCGGTCGCCTGGAGCGGTGCGGATCTCGCGGAGGGCGAAGCCTTGCTGGCGCCGCTGCGCGAGGGCTGCCCGGCCGCCCTCGACCTGGTCGAGCCGATGCCCTACGTCGCCCTGCAGTCGATGCTCGACGAGACGGCGCCGCACGGCTGGAAGTTCCGCGACCGCCTGCACTACCTGCCGGAGGTCAGCGATGGCTTCCTCGACGCTCTGCTCGACGGGTTCGAGCGAGTCCCCACGCCGCAGTCGCACGTGATGACCGGATGGATGGGAGGGGCGATCGACGACGTGGCGCCGGGGGAGACCGCGTTCGGCAATCGCGGCGCGCGGGCGCTGACCTGGCTGATCGGCTGCTCGGGCGAGGATCCGCTGGAGCCGACGGCGGCCTGGGTGAGCGAGGTCTGGGAGGCGACCGCCCCGTTCGCCTCCGATGGCGTCTACGTCAACGCCCTCGAGGCCGGACGGCCGGCCCGCGATGCCTACGCCGAGGAGGTTTGGGCCCGGCTGCTGGAGGTGAAGCGCCGCTATGACCCGGAGCGGGTCTTCGCCGGAAACGGGATCGGCTAGCCCCTCCAGCGCTTCCCGCGGCTAGCAGAGGCCCTCGCGGACGGCCAGGGCGGCCGCCTCCGCGCGGCTGCCGACCCCGAGCTTGCCGAGCACCCGGCCGACGTGGTGCTCGGCGGTCTTCGGGGCGATCACCAGCCGCTCGGCGATCTCGGCGTTCGAGAGCCCGTCGGCGAGCAGGCTCAGCACCTCGCGCTCGCGGCTGGTCAGCTCGTCACGATCGGAGCCGCGGGAGACGCTGCGACCCGAGACGCCGAGGCTGCGCAGCAGGGCGGCGCTGCGGTCGGCTTCGCGGCGCGCGCCGAGGCGCTCGAAGACGCGACAGGCCGACCGCGCGCTCTCCAGCGCCGCCGGTGACCCGGCCGCGGCCTGGAGCTCGGCGAGGGCGAGCCGGGCACGTCCCTCCTCGAACGGGAAGCGGACGGCCGAGAAGCTGGAGATCGCCCGTTCGAGCGCCGCGGCCGCCGCGTCCTCCTCGCCCGTCGCCGCCGCGACGCGGCCGCGAATTAGGTCCGCTTCGGCGGCGAGATCCTCACGGTCGAGGCGCGCGGCCAGCTCGTCTAGGCGAGCGGCGCCCGCCGTGGCGAGGTGGGTCACCTCGCGGGCCAGGGCGATCTCTCCGCGCAGCGAGAGCAGCTGCGCATCGTCCTCGCCGAGCGCGGCGGCGTGGCGCTCGAGCACCGCCTCGGCCCGCTCGGGCTCGCCCCGTTCGAGCAGCAGGCGCGCCAGCACCGGCGCCGCCTGGGGCGAGTCCTCCAGGCCCGAGAGGAGGCGCTCGGCCTCCTCGTGTCGTCCCTGGCGCAGGCGCAGCTCGGCGAGCACCGAGAGCGACAGGGCGCGGCCGCTGCCGAGGCGGCGGTCCTCTTTTCCGCGCAGCGCTTCGGAGAGGACCTGCTCGGCGCGCGACCAGTCGCCGGCTCGGAGGAGCACGCCGCCATAGATCCCACGGCACCAGGACTGGACCGGAAGGAAGCGGCGGCGCTCGTTGAACTGGACCACCGCCTCGCACCACTCCACGGCGCGGTCGAGGTCGGCGAGGTCGTCGCAGACGACCAGCGTCGTGCAGCAGGCGTCGCCGCAGGCCAGTGGGTCGTTGGTCTCGCCGCCGAGCGCGACCGTCATCGCCTCGTCGAGCAGGGCGATGCCCTCGGCGGCGCGACCCTGCCGCACCAAGGCGCGGCCGAGCTGGGCCAGCGCCATGCACTCCACGTCGGGGTCGCCGAGCTGCTGGGCCAGGTCGAGGGCCGCCTGGGCGTGGCCGGCGGCCTCGACCGGATCCTCGGCGCGCTTGGCGTACTCGACTTCGAGCCAGCCGCGCTCTGGCGCCGTGTCGTGGTCGGCGAGCAGGCGGTGGGCGCGCGCCTGCCAGCCGGCGGCCTCCGCCGGCTGGCCGTTGATCCGGTGCTCCCCGGCCAGGTAGGTCGCCAGCCGTCCCGCCGCCAGCGAGTCGCCGCGCCGCTGGTAGGCGGCGTAGGCCTGACGGCGCCGCTCGATTCCGGCATCCCGCTCGCCCAGCCACCACAGCGACTGGCCGAGCCCGTCGAGCGCCTCTGGATTGTCCGGCTCGGACTCCAGCACGGCGGCAAAGGCGTCCCGGGCCGCCTCCCAATCGGCGGCGCCGAACGCGCGCCAGCCGTCCGCGATGCCGTCCTCACTCATGAGCCCCCAGCCTACGACCCGCCGGGAGAGCGAGCTACCTACTGATCGTCGCGATAAGGCCGACGACAAGCTAGTTCGCCGTCGGTCGTAAGTCGTGCCCTGCACGGAGAGGTCGATGGAGCTAGCCGGACTCGAATCGGCGACCTCCTGGGTGCGATACAGGTTGCTCGTGGAGCGCGGAAGCGCAAGAAAGGCGCCTATTTACAGGACTTTCAGGTGGACCCCTGGTTTCGCGCAGAGTCTCTAGATGAGCAGGGATATGCGGCGATATGCAGCGAGTCGGGCACTCCTGGCGAGAAGTGCCCGAAAACGGCGCAGGGCGGTTGGAAACGCGCCACGCTTAGCTCTATCTAGGGCGCACTCGCGATGCAATTGCGCATTGCGGCCCCGCGCAATCTCCAGTTTGTCCTCGTCGAGCGCGTGGTTGACGGCTTGGTCGCCGCTTAGTCCAATGCCGATCGCGTCTCGCGCGTGCGGGCATCCAGCGTGCGCCACTCGGGAATGTATGCACTCATAAGGGCTTTGAAGCGACGATTGTGTGTGGGCAGGCGTAGGTGGAGTAGCTCGTGGACGATCACGTAATCCTGGAACCGCTCGTCCATCTCGACCAGTTCCTCGGCCAGGGCGACCTCGCCAGCTGACGTGCAGCACCCCCACTTGTCTTTCATAGCCTCGACACGGACTACGGTCGGGTTGACCTTGAGGCGCTGCGCCCAGGACAGGGCGCGCCGCTGCAGCTCCTGGTGCGGGTAGAGGTACGGCTTCACGCGCGTGCCACTTCGCTAAGCACTTCCATGGTCGTCTCGACAATCCGGGCGCGGTCCTCGGCCGCAAGACCGAGTAGGGGCTTGTAGAGGCTGAGCCGAAGGCGGCGCTGCTCGTCGGAATTCTCGTTCCAGTTGGGGAACTGGGCGGTCAACGCATCAACCTCGCCAGCGAAACCGATCGCGTTCGTCTCGGCGCCAGCCAGCCCCTCGTCGCCTCTCAGGATCCAGTAGATCGCGAATCCAGACTCGGTCAGTCCGCTTTCGCTTGCCTCCCGCTGTGCCTCTTCCTTCTCCGCGACCAGAACCGCCAGCTCGTCTAGGGCCGCGAGGCCGGTGGCTCGCCGCTCCTCCAGACCCTGAAGCACGCGCTCAGTCCGCTGCCGAAGGCTGTCGAGCACGACAGCCTTGGCCGGATTCTTATCGATCTCGTCACGCAGACCGCGGACGAGGTTGTAGACCTTGCCCTCGTCCGGGCCCTCCTCGTCCCGGAGCGACTTGAGACTCTCAGAGTCGAACGTGATCGACCTGCTAAATCGCCCCAGGTCTTCCTGGCTGGCACCTTCTTGGATGAGCCGCTCGGTCTTGTAGGCAAGGTCAGAGATGAAGCCCGAGGTCTCGGCGTAGGCGTTGCGGACAGCCGCATACAGCTGACCGAGACGCTTGTAGGTGGCGATGTGGTCACGCAACCCACTCGATGGGGACAGGATCTCCCAGAGCGCCTCGATCTCCTTGTATTCCTCAAAGAACGTCTTACGGCTGTCGGGGTCAAGGAACCGGCCATAGACCAGACCTTCGAGCTGAGCGTCAGCGCCCTCATCGGTATCGACCGCGAGGTACTCCGACGCCGCTGCGGCGATCTTGGCGTGCAGGTCGGCCATGAGGACCGCGATGTCCTCTATCGCACCCTCCACGGCGCTGGAGTCAAACGCCAGCGCCTTCTTAAGGTCACGGAGTACGCCGACGAAGTCGACGATCATGCCGACTCGCTTGGCCACGCCGCGCTCATCGACGTAAGGCCGGTTCACCCGCGCAATGGCCTGCAATAGCACGTGGTCACGCATCGGCTTGTCGAGGTAGAGCGCATACAGCACCGGCGCGTCGTAGCCCGTCAGAAGCTTGTCGGTGACGATCAGGACCTTGGGCTGCTCGCTGGGCTTCTTGAAGAGGCGGCGGACCTCGTCCTCGCGGTCATCGGACAGCTGCAGCTCAGCGACGAGCGGCCTATCAACGATGTCGGCCGGGTTCTTGCTGTAGACAACCTCCGACCACTCTGGCGGAAGATGGCGGTCCAGGGCCTGCTTGTACTTGGCGCATGCCTCGCGGTCGACCGCGACCAGGAAGGCCTTGTAGCCCAGCGGGTCGACGTTCTCGCGAAAGTGCTCGGCCACGAACGCAGCGACCTTCTCGATGCGATCATCCGCGCCCAGGAAGGTGCGCAGGCCGACAGCGCGATCAAGCACACGGTTGAGCTCCTCGACATCGGTGATCTCTTCGTCCGCCGCCAGTGCGAAGAACTGGTCGTCAAGCGTCTCGGTCGGCACCGTCATGGTGGACGGCGCCATCGTGTGCTTGATCGGCAAGGTGGTCTCGTCCTCGATCGACTCAACGATCGAGTAGTGATCGAGATAGCCCTCCTTGTCCTGGGTGCCGAAGATATCGAACGATCCTGAGCCGCCCTTGGAGCTGGTCACCGGCGTGCCGGTGAAGCCGATGATCGTCGCGTTCGGGACGGCGGCCATCAGGTAGCTACCGAGGTCCTTGGCGACGGAACGATGAGCCTCGTCGATGAAAACGAAGATGTTGTCTCGGGGCGAGCTGCCAGCGCGAATCTCCTCGAACTTGTGGATCATTGAGATCACGAGGCCACGAAAGTCGGCATCGAGCAGCAGTTGCAGGTCCTCCTTGCTGTAGGCCCGGCGGCGGCGATGTCCTGCTGCTGCATCTCACCGAGCAACCGCTCCACCCAACCCTTGAGCTGCCCCTCCCGGTTACCCAGTAAAGGCGGTGACCGTCGACGAGCGAGGGGTCCGTGCTCTCGCGAGCCTCGTCCGTCGCTACCAGGCAGCAAAGCAGGCTTACCTGGCGTTGTACCTGGATTCAACTCTGCGCTCCGAGGAGCTAGATGGCGAGGAGCACCGATGGGAGGAGGAGGATGAGGGCAAGGTCTTCTCCTATTACCGAGGCACTCTAGATTTGGCTGGAGACGCCTTTTCACGCTTGCTGGGAAAGCGCTTACTACCACCTCCTCCCATAGAGACTTGTGGTATTCCCCCCTTCGAGAAAGAAGAGGGATATGAGGATTTTCTAATTGGAGTGAGCGAGACGGGTGCGGAGATTCGGCATACGTCTGATCCAGATCAGCTCGCAAATTACTTCGGCGCGAATCCAGATAGCCCGCATTACCTCACCCCTGTCTACTTCCGACGTGAGGTCTTGAGCAAGTACTACGCAGATTCAGACCGGTTCTCGGTTGAGGATGGATACCTGAGATGCACGGGTCTTTGGGGTCTCCGACTCGACAACGATCAAGCCGGGCACATCATGGTCTTCTTGGGCGACTTGGGTCGTGATATTCCGCGCGAGGAGGCCCAATATTGGCGCAGCTTCAATATTCCTCCTCCGGAGGAGGGTCCGAGCGAGACCCTCGTGAGGCGGGCTTTTGGCGGTCAGTTTGCCGAGCCGAAGTCCATTGATCTGCGATTCCCCCGCGCATATCTCAAGACCAGCGAGGCTTGGGGCGAGACCTTTGGCTGGCCGCTATATAGGCCACTGCACGACGACGATAAGCACGTCTTAGGCAAGTTGCACATTCCGGTCACGGAGAGTGCAGCCGAGTTCGATGAACAGATCCTCTATTTGGCGAAGCTGCTTGCCGACTCAATAAATGAGGAGAGCATCGCGACTGCAATTGGCAAGGGGGAGGCTGGCGAAAGGAGCCTCTCGAAGCTTGAGCGTTTTCTGACGCATGAGGGAATGGAGGACGCGCGGGCTCTGCTTAAGCCATTTGCAGATGTGCAAGGCTTGAGGAGCAGGGGAGCTGCTCACCGCAAGGGATCGTCTTTCGATATCAGCTCTGTTCTCGGAGACCTCGATAGACGGGCGGGCTTTGAGAAGCTTCTCGGCGAAGCAGTCGAAGTACTTGATGCCTTGCGGGTCTTCGCTCAGCAGAAGCAGTGATGCGGTTATGCAGGCCCCTTATGCCGCGTGGACTGCGACGCTGCTGCGGTGGACGGTCAGGATGGGCAGGCCGTCCTCCGCATCACTTTGAGGTAGCCCTCGATGGCCTCCTTGGCCATCTCCGCTGCATCCTCGATCGTCTCGCCCTGGGTGGCGACACTCGGGAGCTCGGGTACGAAGACGCCAGAGCCGTCTTGCGGCTCTGGCCGCAGCACGTCTCGTACTCGCGCTCGACGCTCGTGTCGTGAAGCTAGCGCGGCCATAGCTCTGCCGCCGTCCAGATGCAAGCCGGAATCGACGGCAATCGCCGCGATTTCGGGCACTAGTGCCCGAAATGGAGCGCAGATTCAGCGGCGGTTGGAAACGGCTCCAGAACCCGAAGCAGCCCACCTGCAGGGACATCAAGCGATGGAGCTAGCCGGACTCGAACCGGCGACCTCCTGGGTGCGATCCAGGCGCTCTTCCAACTGAGCTATAGCCCCGCGGCGTGGCTGGGACGATCGTCCCAAAGGCCGCGCAGCAGGAAGGATAACTGCATAGTCTTTAGGTTCCCGGAGAGCAGCGATGGGCATTCTCGACGAGGCGATCAAAGAGCATCTGGAGCTGAAGCGCCAGCACGGCGCCGGCGATTCGGAGTTGAAGAAGCTGGAGGACGAAGCCTTCGGCGCCTCCGAGCGACCCGGCACCGAGGCGTCGGCGCCCGATCCGCTTGCGGAGGCGCCCACGCAGTTCATGTCTCAGCCCGAGCTGGAGTCGCCGGCCGAGGCCGACGTCGAGGTGGCGCAGGCCGTCGAGACGGAGGACGTCGAGACGGGGCCCCCGCCGAGCCCGTCGGGCGAGGGGGAGCCGGCCGCCCGCGGCCGCACCGAGATCGCCGATCTCCAAGAGCCGCCGGCCGAGTCGGCCGCGGCGGCCGAGGAGTCGCCGGCCGAGGAACAGACCGCGATGGAACACGAGGCCGTCGCGGAGGGTCCAGCGAAGGAGGCCATCGACGCCGAGGAGCCGCCCGCCGCCGAAGAGCCTGGCGCCGGCCACTCGACCGAAGAGCGGCACGCGATCGCCGAGCACCCGACCGAGATGTACGACGTGGAGGCCGAGTTGGGGGATGGCGAGGCCAGCGACGTGAAGGCCGAGCTCGGCGACGCCGAGCCCGCCGGCGCCGAGCCGGAGGTCCACGCCCTCTCCGAGGAGGACGAGGAATTCTGGGACGAGAAGCGTCTCTCCGACGAGCTTGACCAGGCGCTCGAGGCGCCGGTCGAGCTGCAGGAGCCAGACTTCGCCGACGCGCCGGAAGCCGCGGCCCAGCCCGAGCCGGTCGAGTCGGATGCCGCGGACGAGGAGCCGGACGAGCAACCGGTCCCCGAGCCGAAGGCGTCGAGTGCCGAGGAGCGACCCACGTCAACCTCCGAAAAGCAGGACGTCCTCGACGAGACGCCCGACTTCCTCGAGGAGAAGCCCGAGGACGACGAGCTCTGGTTCGAGCAGAAGCCCCCGAAGGACTTCGACTTCGACGACTGACCGGCTGAGCTCTCGCCGTCTCACAAAGTCACACTCTCGTGACCCACGTGTGACGATAAGTTTCCTAGGCTCGAGGGATGGCTTCCCTCACGCGCAAAGGAGATCTAGCCGAGCTGAAAGTGGCAGCCGATCTACTCGCTCGCGGTTGCCAGATCTCAATCCCGTTCAGCGAGGACTGCGGCTACGACCTCATCGCTGACAAGGGTGGGCAGCTACACCGCATCCAGGTCAAGTACACGGAGTCCGACGGCCGAACCATCATCGTTCGATGCCGGTCGCACTCCCTCACAAACGGCAAGGTTCGGCAGGTAAAGCAGTACACGGCCGAGACGATCGACTGGATTGCGGTCTACGACCGAACGTCGGACAGTTGCTACTACTGCCCCGCGAGCGAGCTGGGGAATGGCCGCAGCGTCCTGAGCCTTCGCTTGACACCCACCCTGAATGGCCAGCGGGTAGGCATTCGCCCGGCATCTGACTATCTGGATCCCGATTTCGAGCGACTCAGGGAAGTGGAGCCAGCGGGATTCGAACCCGCGACCTCCCGGATGCAAACCGGACGCTCTTCCAGCTGAGCTATGGCCCCGTGCGGGTCATTGTAGGCGCGAGATCGCTATCCGCTCGAGGCGCGGCCTTCTTGGCTGGCGCGGTAGCTGGGGCCGCGCAGGCGGTTGAGCCACCATGCCAGCTCCAGCCCGCCGCCCGTGTTCGTGGGATCGAAGCCGAGCCGCTCGGTCTCCTCGGCGGGCCGGCGCTCGCCGAGCGTCAGCCGCGCCACCGGCCGCCACGGGCCTCCCAGGCTGGCGACGCAGAGCTCGAACTCCAAGCCGGCGACCGCGCGCTCGCGCAGGTCCGCGAGCAGCGGCCCACGACCGTCCCCGACCACGTCTCGCGCCCCGACCAGGATCAGCTCGCCGCCGAGCCGGTAGGGGAGGAGGCTCGAGTAGGGCCGGTCGAGGAAGCCGCGCGACGGCAGGATCGCGTGCCGCGCCAGCGGCGGCCTCGCCGAGGAGACGAGGAGGAAGTCCTGGTGGTGCCCCGCCCCGTACGCGTCCGGGATTCGCAAGGCGAGCCCGCACGGGTCGGGCAGCGGCTCGGGCAGCCCGAGCGAGCGCGACAGCCTGACCACCGGCTCCGAGGGCGTATCGAGCGCGGCGGCGCCCGTGCGGCTCCCTGGCAGCGGCGTCAGAGCCGCCGCGAAGCCGACGCCCTTCGGGTGGAAGATCCGCTTGCCGCGCAGCCGCGAGAGCCCCTTGAACAGGCGCGCCACAGGGGCAGCAAGGGTCGGGTTCGAGTTGCTCCCGCCCACCGCCGCGTCGTCCATGCCCTCCCTATGCCCAGGCTTGCCGCGGCCGAACCCGCCGCCGCGCGAACAGCTTGATCAGCGCCAAGCCGAAGACGAAGCCGCCGACATGGGCGAAGTAGGCGACGCCGCCGCCCGCGACGTCGGGCGCCGTCGCCTGGCCGAGCGCCGGCAGGAACTGGAGCACGAACCAGAGGCCGAGCAGGGCGAAGGCCGGGATCTCGATCATCGTCACGAAGACGAAGAGGAAGACCAGCGTGACCACCCGCGCCCGCGGCAGCAGCACCAGGTAGGCGCCGAGCACGGCGGCCACGGCGCCGCTGGCGCCGATCGTCGGCACGGTCGAGCCGGGGTCGATCGCCGACTGCGCGTAGACGGCCGCGGCACCGCCGAGCAGATAGAAGAGCAGGAAGCGCGCCCGCCCCATCGAGTCCTCGACGTTGTTGCCAAACACCCAGAGGAAGAGCATGTTGAAGGCGATGTGCAGGAAGCCGCCGTGCATGAACATCGAGGTGAGGATGGTGAGGAACCAGGGGACGGCGTCGAGCGGGAGCGGCGGCGGGATCCCCTCCGGGCTCTGGCGGTTCAGCTCGACCGACTCGCGGTACTCGGGCGTGCCGCGGCAGACGACCGCCGGTTCGGCTTCGGTCGGGGACACCTCCGCCGCGCCGAGGTCGCATTCGGCCCCGGGATTCAGCAGCCGGTAGGGGATCGCCCCGTACTCGATCGTGTTCGCCGCCCGCTCGCTGACCCCCGGATAGTCGGGCGAGTGGTCCTCGCTGTCGGAGAAGCTGAGCTGCCAGGCGAAGACTGCCACGCAGGCGAGGATCAGCGCGACCGTGACGACGGGAAAGCGGTCCGTCGGGACGTTGTCCTTGAGCGGTATCAGGGTTCGGCGAGGCTACCCGGACGCAAGCGCCGCAAGCGGAGGCGCGGCCGTCTCAGGCGACTGCCGCTCTCGCCGGCAAATGCTTGTCGGCGTGGTAGCTGGAGCGGACCAGCGGCCCGGAGGCGACCGACTCGAAGCCCAGCTCGTAGGCGGCCTTCTCTAGCGCCGCGAACTCGTCGGGGTGCCAGTAGCGCTCGACCGGCAGGTGGTCCTCGGTCGGCCGCAGGTACTGGCCGACGGTAAGCACCTGGACGCGGTGCTCGCGCAGGATGCCGAAGGTCTCGACCATCTCCTCGAAGGACTCGCCGAGGCCGACCATCAGCCCCGACTTGGTGACGACGCCCTCGCCGCCCATCTCCTTCGCCATCCGCAGCACCCGCGCCGAGCGCATGAACTTGGAGCCGCGACGCGCCTTCGGATAGAGGCGCGGCACCGTCTCGACGTTGTGGTTGAAGACGTCGGGCCGCTCGTGGATCACCTTCGCCAGCGGCATCTCCTGGCCGCGGAAGTCGGGCGTCAGCACCTCGACCTTGCAGCCGGGCGCCTGCATGCGGATCGAGCGGATCGTGCCGACGAAGGCGCCCGCCCCGTAGTCGGGCAGGTCGTCGCGGTCGACGGACGTGATCACCGCGTGGCGCAGGCCCATCCGCTTGACCTGGTTGGCGACCCGCAGCGGCTCGAGCGGGTCGTTCCAGCTCGGCACTCCCGTCTGCACGTTGCAGAAGCCGCAGCGCCTGGTGCAGACGTCGCCGAGGATCATGAACGTCGCGGTCCCGCGCTCCCAGCACTCGCCGACGTTGGGGCAGTTGGCCTCCTCGCAGACGGTGTGCAGGCCCTCGCCGCCAATCTCCGCCTTGAGGCGGCGGTAGGTCGGGCCGCCCGGCGCCGGCACCTTCAGCCACGGCGGCTTGCGGGCGCGACGAAAGGGAACGGCGCCGTCGGCGCTCGCCGCGGTCCCGCCCGGCTTGGCGCGCGAGCGGGTGACGTGGACGCGCTCGCCCGCCGCGGCGCGCTCGCTCCGCTCAGCGGTCTCGCTCGCTCGTCCGGCGCTCATACACCGACCCTAGCGACGTCGAGCCCCAGGCTCGCCGGCTCGGCGTCGACCGGCTCCCGCTCGTAGACCTCAGCGAAGCGCGCGGCGAGCGCCGCGGCGAAGGCGGCGAGGTCCTGCTCGGCGCCCAGCTCACGGCTCAGCGAGGTGACCCGGCAGCCCTCGATCCCGCACGGCACGACCCACTCGAACGGCTGCAGGTCGTTGTTGACGTTGATCGCCAGGCCGTGACTGGTGACGCCGCGGCTGACGTGGACGCCGATCGAGCCGATCTTGCGAGCTTCGCCCTCTGGCGGTGGCGCGCCCTCGGTCCACACCCCCGTCAGCCCCTCGATCGTCCCGACCTCGACGCCGTGCGCCGCCAGCGAGGAGATCGCGACCCGCTCCAGCCGCCGCACGTACTCGTGGACGTCGTCCCCGTACGGCCGCAGCGAGACGATCGGGTAGGCGACGAGCTGGCCCGGCCCGTGGTAGGTGACCCGCCCGCCGCGGTCGGTCTGGTGGACCTCGATCCCCTGCGCCTCGTACCACTCGACGCCCATCGGCAGCTCCTCGGCGCCGGAGCGACGCCCGCGCGTGTAGGTGGGGGGGTGCTCGAGCAGCAGCAGGACGTCGGGCGTCTCGTCGCGCTGCCGCGCCTCGACCAGGCGCCGCTGGAGGGCGAGCGCCTCCCCGTAGGGCACCCGGCCGCACTCGACGACGAGGATTTCCGCGCTCACGCTTGAAATCGTTGCACGGCGTCGCTTTATCCTTGGCGCGCCCGCTCATGGTCCAGTCCAAGTCACTTCGCCCCGAGTGGCTGCCAGCCGTCGCGCTCTGCGCAACGCTCGCTGCCGCGATGCTCGCCTGGAACCCCCCGGTGGGCGACCTCGCCGCGCAGGTCTTCCGCACCGAGCTCTTCCAGCGCGGCGGCCTCTCGATCTGGAACGGCAGTTGGTACGGCGGCCACTACACCCTCACCTACAGCGTCCTCTTCCCGCCGCTGGCCGCCCTGCTCGGGCCGCGGCTGGTGGGAATGCTCGCCGTGGTCGCCTCCGCCTACCTGTTCGACCGCCTCGTCCGCGACCGCTGGGGCGACGCGGCGCGCTGGGCGACCCTCTGGTTCGCGGCAGGCGTCGTCACCCTGCTCGCCGACGGCCAGCTGACCTTCGCCCTTGGTGTCGCCTTCGGCCTAGCCTCGCTCCGCGCGCTGCAGCGGGGATGGACCGCGCCCGCGCTGCTCGCGGCCGCCGCCTGCGCGCTGTCGAGCCCCGTGGCGGCCGTCTTCCTCGCCGGTGTGCTCCTGGCGGGGGCCGTCGACCTGCGAGCCCTGTCGCGGGAGACGACCCGCGCGCCCGCGGCTTGGGCGGCGTCGGTCGCTCTCGCCCTGACGCTCGTCCCCAACCTCGTCTTCCCCGGCGCCGGCGAGTTCCCGTTCGCCTTCTCCTCCTACCTCGCCGTCCCGCTCTGGTGCATCCCCGCTCTCTACCTGACCCGGGGAATCGCCCGCGAGGAGCCAGAGCTGCGCCGGGTGATCCTCGCCTACCTGCTCGCCGCCACGGCCATCTGGCTGGTCCCCAACGCGATGGGCGGCAACGCCGTGCGCCTCGGTGCCCTCTTCGGCGGCCCGGTGGTCGCCGCCGCGCTGCTCGCCCACCGGCCGCGGCTGCCGGTCTGGTTCCTCGCGCTCTTCATCGCCGGCGGCCTCTACTGGCAGCTGACGCAGAGCGTCACCCAGATCGCCCGCAGCGTCGGCGACCCCTCGACCAAGGCCGCCTACTTCAAGCCGCTCCAGCAGTGGCTGCGCGCCCACGGCGGCGATGGCGTCCGGGTCGAGGTGCCGCCCACCGCCAACCACTGGGAGTCGGCGTACCTGGCGCCTCACGTCGACCTGGCCCGCGGCTGGCTGCGCCAGATCGAGACGACGCGCGACGACCTCTTCTACGCCGAGGACGGTCGTCTCACCCACCGCGCCTACCGCGCCTGGCTGCACGACAACGCCGTCCGCTACGTCGCCCTCCCGGACGCGCCGCTCGACTACTCCTCGGTCGCCGAGCGGCGCCTCGTCCTGCGCGAGCCGCCCTACCTGGAGCCGGTTTGGCGCAGCCGCCACTGGCGCGTCTACGCGGTGCGGAACCCGGCGCCGCTCGTGCAGCCGCTCGACGGCGGCGCCGCGGCGGTGCGCTGGAGCGGCCACGACGGCTTCGCCCTGGACGTCCACCGGCCCGGCCGCTTCCTCGTCCGCGTCGCCTTCACCCCCTACTGGTCGATCGCCCGCGGGCAGGGCTGCCTGCTGCGGCACGGCGATTGGACCCTGGCCCGCGCCAGCCGCCCCGGCGTCTTCCGCGTCGCCGCCGACTTCTCGGTGACGCGAGCGTGGAAGGCGGCGACCGGCGCGCACAAGACCTGCTGATGGAGGCTGCGCTGTCGGCTGGTGACGTCCTCTACCTGATCCTCCTCTGGGCGATCTGCCTTTCCCCGGCTGTCGTCACGGCTCTCAAGGGACACGTGACCCTCTTCGTCATCGGCTTTCTGACCCTCGGCCTGGTCTGGGTCATCGCCTGCTTCCGGCTGGCCAAGCCCAACTCCCCGTGGGCTCGTCGCTTCTATGGCGAGGAGAAGATGCGGCGCTCGCGCCAGCGGTATCCCGAGATCGACCCCAGCCAGCCGAACCGGTCGCTGGTCGTGCTCGCCGTGGGGTTCGCTTTGCTCGCCTTGCCTTTCATGGGCGGCTTCGTCGCTGGCAAGCTCGAACAGGACGACGACGGCTCCGAGGTCAGAGAGCCAGCGCGAGCGGCTCCTCCAGCAGCGCCTTGACCCGGGCCAGGAACTCGGCGGCGGGGGCGCCGTAGAGGATGCGGTGGTCGCAGGCGAGGTCGACCTGCATCAGGTGGGCGGCGACGAGCTCGCCGTCGCGGACGACGGGCCGCTCCTCGATAGCGCCCACCGCGAGGATCGCCGCCTGCGGCGGGTTGATCACCGCCGAGAAGCCGACGATCCCGTACATCCCGAGGTTGGAGACGGTGAAGGTGGCGCCGGAGAGCTCGGGCGGCGTGATCGATCCCTCGCGCACTTTCCCGACCAGCCCGCGCGACTCCGCGGCGATCTGGCGCAGCCCCTTGCGGTCGGCGTCGAAGACGGTCGGCACGACGAGGGCGTCCTCGGCGGCGACGGCGACGCCCACGTTGACCCGCGAGTAGAGCTCGAAGCGGCCGTCGCGGTAGGCGCCGTTGGCGCGCGGGTGCTCGCGCAGCGCCAGGGCGCAGGCCTTGACGACCATGTCGTTGAAGGACGGCACCACCTCGCCCTCGCCCGCCGCCGCCTTCAGCCGCGCCCGCCCCTCGACCGCGCGACTCATGTCCACTTCCGCCCGCAGGTAGAAGTGCGGCGCCGTCGCCTTCGACTCGGCCATCCGGCGGGCGATCACCTGCTGGGTCTTCGAGAGGTCTTCGTAGGCGACCTGGCCCTTGGCGGTTTCGGGGCCTTCGAATGCGGGACGAGGCTGGGTGGCCACGGGTCCTGACGTGGGGGATGGGGGGGCGTTGCGGGCGAGGGCGTCCTCAGCCCCCCCATCCCCCGCGTCACCCACGGAAGAAGCGGCCTGCTCCACGTCCGCCTTGACGATCCGCCCACCAGGTCCGGAGCCGTGTAGCTGGCTCAGGTCCAGGCCTCGTTCCTTGGCTATGCGCCTCGCAAGGGGGGACGCTTTCGGGCGGTGCCCGTCGCCTTGGAGTTGAGCTTCTTTCTCCTCGGCTGGGGCGGTCGCCTCGGTGGTTTGGGCCTCGGGCTCCTCAACCTCTCTTCCCGCGGGTGGCGTGGGGGATGGGGACTCGCCCGCAGCTTGCGAGGACGAGTCGCCTTCCCCCGCGACAGGACCCGCGGGCGGAGCGCTTTGTCCTTCGCCCTCCTGTCCGCCGGCACCGTCCTCGCCCACCTTCGCGATCACCGTCCCGATCGCAACCGTCTCGCCCTCGCCGACCAAGATCTCGCTCAGCGTCCCCGCCACGTCGGATTCATAGGCCATGTTCGCCTTGTCGGTTTCGATTTCGACCAGCGCCTCGCCGACCGTTACCTCGTCCCCGACCTGCTTCAGCCAGGTCAGCACGGTGCCCTCCTCCATCGAGTCGGAGAGGCGGGGCATCACGATCTCGGCCATCAGATCGAGCCCTCCAGCGCCGCCAGCGCCGCTTTGACCACGTGCTCGCAGTGCGGGATAGCCGCCTGCTCGAGCCGCTTCGAGTAGGGCATGTGGACGTCGGCGCCGGTCACCCGCTGCACCGGCGCGTCGAGGTGGTCGAAGGCCTGCTCGGTGATCAGCGCCGCCAGGTTGGCGCCGACGCCCCCGTGCGGCCAGCCCTCCTCGACCAGCACCGCCCGGTTGGTCTTCTGGACCGAGGCGAGGATCGTGTCGAGGTCGAGCGGGCGCAGCGTGCGCGGGTCGATCACATCCGCCTCGACCCCGTGCTCGTTGGCCAGCACCCGCGCCGCTTCCTCCGCTACCTGGGCCATTTTCAGGATGCCGACGATCGTCACGTCGCCCCCCTCGCGCCGCACCGCGGCCTCGCCGAAGCGCAGCACCGCGCCGTCGCCGTCGCCGTCCCCGTCCTCGCCGTCCCCGTCTGGCACCTCGCCGCGCGCCCCGTAGAGGCTCTCGTGCTCGATGAACACCACCGGGTTCTCGTCGCGGATCGCCGCCTTGAGCAGCGCCTTGCCGTCGGCCGGCGTCGACGGGCAGGCGACCAGCAGCCCCGGCACCTGCAGGTAGAGGGCCTCGAAGCTGTGCGAGTGGGTCGGGCCGAGCTGGTGGCCGCCGCCGCCCGGCATCCGGATCACCATCGGCACCCGCGCCTGGCCGTTGAACATGTAGGGGATCGCGGCGGCGTGGTTGACGATCTGGTCGAGCGCCAGCAGCGAGAAGTTGACCGTCATCAGCTCGACGATCGGGCGCAGCCCCGCCATCGCCGCGCCCACCCCGCAGCCGACGATCGTGTTCTCGGAGATCGGCGTGTCTCGCACCCGCCGCTCGCCGAACTCGTCGAGCAGCCCTTCGGTCACCTTGAAGGCGCCCTGGAAGACCCCGACGTCCTCGCCCATCACGAAGACCGACTCGTCGCGCCGCATCTCCTCGGCCATCGCGTCGCGCAGCGCCTCGCGCATCCGCAGGGTCGCCATCAGCCCTCGGCCTCCTGGCCCTCGCCCCGATCGGCCCACTGGGCCTCCGGGCCCGGCTCGGTTCCTTCCTGCG
Source organism: Solirubrobacterales bacterium (assembly GCA_035634215.1). Taxonomy (GTDB): domain Bacteria; phylum Actinomycetota; class Thermoleophilia; order Solirubrobacterales; family 70-9; genus VRUE01. The sequence continues at coordinate 21,360 of DASQDJ010000105.1, forward strand.
ATCCGAGCTCGGCGTCCCCGTCCTCCGCTGGATTCGGCCTGGCCTGGCGGCGCGGCCCGTCCGGCTGCCCGGCGTAGGCCGCGCCCGCCTCGGCAAGCTCGCGCGCCGCGTCCGGCATCGACCCCTCCTCCTCGCCGCGATGCGGCTCGGGGCTGCGCTCGTCGACCGCGTACCAGCCGGAGCCCTCGATCACGTAGAGGTTCTCGTAGAGGGTGTCGAGCGCCGGCTCGGGCGAGCCGTCGGCGAACTCGACCGCCTCGCGCACGACGGTCTCCGCCTTCTCGCGCGTCTCCTCCACCTCGCGCTCGCCCAGCACCCCCGCCTCGACGCAGCGCCGCGCGAACGCCTCGATCGGGTCTTTGCGCTGCCACTCCTCGACCTCGTCGCGCTCGCGGTAGACCTCCGGGTCGGCGGCCGAGTGGCCTTTGTAGCGGTAGGTGAAGGCCTCGAGCAGCGTCGGCCGCCGCTCCTCGCGCGCCTTGCGGATCCCCTCGGCGACCGCCTCCCGCACCGCCATCACGTCCATGCCGTCGACCCGCTCGCCGGGCACCCCGTAGCCCTCCGCCTTCTTGGAGAGGTCGGTCTGCGCGGAGTGGCGCTCGACCGACGTCCCCATCCCGTAGAGGTTGTTCTCGACGATGAAGAGGACGGGCAGGCTCCAGAGCGCCGCCAGGTTCATCGTCTCGCCGAAGTTGCCGGTGTTGGAGGCCCCGTCGCCGAACATGCAGACCGTCACGCTGTCTTCGGAGCGGTAGTCGGAGGCGAGCGCCAGGCCGGCGGCGATCGGGAGGCTGCCGCCGACGATCCCGTAGCCGCCCATGAAGCGGCGCTCGGCGTCGAAGACGTGCATCGAGCCGCCGCGGCCGCCGCTCGTCCCGTCGACGCGTCCGAACAGCTCGGCCATCACCCGCTTGGGGTCGGTGCCGCGGGCGATCGCGTGGCCGTGGGTGCGGTAAGCGCCGATCAGGTAGTCCTCCTCGCGCATCACCGAGGCGGTGCCGACGATCGTCGCCTCCTCGCCGATCGCCAGGTGCAGGAAGCCGCCGGCCTTGGCCCGCTGGTACTGGCGCCCGGCCTCCTCCTCGAAACGCCGGATCGTCGTCATCCGCGCGAGCAGCTCGTAACAGGTGCTGGCGTCGGGCAGATCGGCCACGAACTGACCTTACCCCGGTAGGACGACCGGCTAGCTCGCCGCTGCTCGCTCCGCCGCGGCGACCGCCTCCTCCAAGCGGTCGTCGCCCCAGAAGACCTCGTCGCCGACGACGAGCGAGGGCACCCCGACGACCCCGAGCTCGGCGGCGCGGTCGGTCGCCTCGCGCAGCGCTCCCTTCACCGACGCCGTCCCGACCGCTTTCTCGACCGCGTTGGGGTGCAGCTCGCAGGCGGCGGCGGCGATCATCACGTTCTCGGGCTCGGTCAGGTCGCGGCCGGCGGCGAAGGCCTGGCGGAAGGCGGAGAGGGCGAAGGAGACGGTGCGCCCGGTCTGCTTGGCGAAGGTCGCGATCCGCATCGCGAGCAGCGTGTTGCCCGGCCACGGCTCGGGCCAGACGATCGGCGGCAGCTCGTACTCCGCCGCCCGTCGCTCGACCTCGGCCATTCCCTCGGCGCGTCCAGGCCCGTTCGCCCACGAGTCGCGGCCGAAGCGCCCGAAGAGGCCGCCGAGCAGGATCGGCTGCCACTCGGGCTGCTCCAGCCCCGCCTCGGCGAAGAGGCCGCTGATCCGCTCGGCGCTCAGGTAGGCGTAGGGCGAGCCGAGGTCGAAGTAGAAGGTGGCATCAGGCATCTGAGAGTTCGAAAATCAAGCAGGTCGGGGGACGCAGGGAAGTGAGGCGAGGGGAGCGCACTCCTGTGCGTGACGCGAGCCGAACGACCGAGGACCCCGAGATGCGCAGATTTGCAGGGCTCTCAGGCGTGGGTCGCCCAGCCGTCGACCGCGCGGGCCGCGTCGAGGATCGCCTCGGAGATCGTCGGATGGGGGTGGACGATCCGCGCCAGCTCCTGGTAGCCGCCCTCGAGCGCCATCGTCGCGACCAGCTCGGCGATCATGTCGCAGGCGCGGTTGCCGACGACGTGGGCGCCGAGGATCTCGCCGTATTTGGAGTCGACGACGAGCTTGACGAGCCCTTCTTTGTCGTCGTACACGGTGGCGGCCCCAACCCCGCCCAGTTTCAGTTTCCCCACCTTGACCTCGTGGCCGGCCTCCTTGGCCGCGGCCTCGGTCAGGCCGACGCTCGCGACCTGCGGCTGGCAGAAGGTGGCGCCGGCGACAAGGTTCTGGTCGACCGGGTGGGTCTCGGCGCCGGCGGCGTGCTCGACCGCGACGACGCCCTCCTCGGAGGCCTTGTGGGCGAGGGCCTTCGCGTTCACCAGGTCGCCGATCGCGTAGACCTTCTGGTTCGACGTGCGCTGGTGCTCGTCGACTTCGACTTTGCCGCGGTCGGTCAGCTTCACCCCGGCCTCCTCGAGGTTCAGCCCCTCGACGTCCGGAGCGCGGCCGCCGGCTACGCAGAGGTAGTCGACCTCCGCCGACTCGCCACCGTAGGTGAATTTGACCGAGCCGTCGCCGGCCTCGACGTTCTCGACCGGCGTGCCGGTGGAGATCGCGATCCCCTGCTTCTCGAACGCCCGCTTGACGACTCGAGCCATGTCCTTGTCCTCGGCGGGGAGGATCTGGTCGAGCATCTCGATCAGCAGCACCTCGGTGCCGAAGCGCGCGTAGGCGGAGGCGATCTCGCAGCCCGAGGCGCCGGCGCCGACCACCGCGATCCGCTCCGGGCGCTCGACGAGCGACCAGGCGCCCCAGGTGTCGACGACACGGCCGCCGAACTCGGTGCCGGGGATCGGCAGCGCCACCGAGCCGGTCGCCAGCACCACGGCGCCGGCCTCGTGCGTTTCCTCCCCGACCTGGACGTTGCCCTCGGCGGTCAGCGAGCCGTCGCCCTCGATCCAGGCCACCTTGTTCTTGTCCCAGAGCATCTTGACCCCGCCCGAAAGCGACTCGGAGACGGCGGCGCGCCGCGCGTGCAGCGCCTCCCAATCGAGCGAGGCGCCCTCGACCTTGACGCCGAGCTCGGCGCTGTTGCGCGCCTCGTC
>DASQDJ010000106.1:0-2040 GCA_035634215.1 Solirubrobacterales bacterium
CGCGGTCGAACGGATCGACCTCTCCAAGGCGGGCCTTCGCCGGATCGACGAGGTGCCCTACCGGCGCTTCATCGCCGGCGGCGGCGAGCTGGTCATGCTCAGCACCGCCGTTTACCCGGCCTTCTCCTCGCGCCCGGCGGCCTTCAGCCGCGAGATAGCGAGCGGCCAGCTGCGGGGCAGGCTCGGCTTCGAGGGAGTGTCGGTGACCGACGCTCTAGAGACGGTCGCCGTGCGCGACTTCGGCGGGCCCGCGAAGGCCGGCGTCGCGACGGCGCGCGCCGGCGTCGACCTGCTGCTCTTCACCGAGCCGAGGGCCGCCGCCCGGGCGCGCCAGGCGCTGCTGCGCGGCCTGCGCTCGGGGGGCCTGTCGCGGGCCGCCTTCGAGCGGTCGGTCGGCCGCGTCCTGCGCCTGCGGCATCGCCTCGGCAGACGTATTTATTTATCGAGTAGTCCTTGAAATGAGAGCGGCCCCCGGAAAGGATGGGCCGCTCGTCTGACGACCGCTGGGGAAGGAAGGACCGCAGGATGAGGAGATTGCTCGTAGGGATTCTGGCCGCCGCGATCCTGTTGCTGGTCCCCGCCTCGGCCAGCGCCGTCGAATACAGCACCGACGTCGCCTGTGGCGTGACCGCCGCCGCTCCGCCCTCGCGCGTCTGCGAGATCGACGATGACATCGGGGCTTTCTTCGAAGCCGACGAAGACACTGAATACGAAGTCTGCGTCGAATTCCCGGACGGCTCTTTCCCCTGCACCCCACTGCTCTTCGCCGAAGCCAACGTCCTCGACGTCGTCGAGATAGTCACCGACGAACTCGGCGAACACGTGGCGACCTGGTGGGTGGGCGACGAACTGGTGGGCTTGTGGGGCTTCGACGTGGTCGCGCCGCCCAAACCACCGCCGCCACCTCCTCCTCCACCGGCGCCGCCCGTGCTCCCGGCTCCGCCTCAGTCGAAACCGCTGGTCACCCCGGCCTGCGTGAAAGCGCGAGGCACGGTCACCCGCCTCAAAGCGCGGCTGCGGAAACTGCGGGCGAAGAAAGCCAGCACCCCGAAACAGAAAACGCAGCTGGCCGGCAAGCTCCGGAAAGCGAAAGCCGCGGTCAAACGCGCCTGCTGAGCATGGCCGCGCCTGAGCGGCGCTCAGGGATCGGGAACCGCGGCCAGCGACTCCCAGAGGTAGAGCGAGGCGAGGCTGCGGTGGGGCCGCCATGGCTCGCCGATCTCGAGCACGCGCTGCGGGGTCGGCATCTCGTCCAGCCCGTACTCGTTCTGGATCGCTTTGCGGATGCCGAGGTCGCCGCCGGAGAGGACATCGGGCCGTTCCAGGTGGAAGAGCAAGAACATCTCGGCGGTCCACTGGCCGAGCCCCCGCACAGCGACGATCTCCTCGATCACCTCCTCGTCGGCGAGGTCGTTGAGGCGATCGAGCTCCAGCTCGCCGTCGAGCACGTGGGTCGCGAGGTCGCGGATGTATTCGACCTTGCGGCCGGAGAGGCCGGCGGCGCGCAGGTCCTCCTCCTTCGCTTTCAGCAACTGCTCGGGCGACGGAGTGGCGCCGCCGAACAGGTCGCAGACCCGCCGGTAGATCGTCCGCGCCGCTTTGGTCGAGAGCTGCTGGCCGACGATCGCCCGCAGCAGGGCGCCGTAGGCGTCGGCCGGGCGTTCCTCGCTGCGTCGCTTCAGCCTGGTCGCGATGTCGATCGGGCCGATCCGCTCGATCAGCGCCGCCATCGTCGGGTCGGCGCCGGCGAGCTTCTTGCGGGCGCGCGCGCTCACGCCGGCGACCCGGGCCCCGCCGACGGCCGTCTCATCGTCCCTGCCAGCGCGGCTTGCGCTTCTCGCCGAAGGCTTCGATGCCCTCGCGCAGGTCCGCCGAGGCGAAGCAGGCCTCACGCAGCTCGACCAGCTCCCGCTCCTGCGCCTCGCTCAGCACCGGGTTGCGATTGAGCGCCTCGATCGCCTGCTTGTTGCCCCGCATCGAGAGCGGCGCGTTGGCGGCGACCGCGGCGGCTAGCTCGACCGCGGCGTCCTCCAGCGCCTC
>DASQDJ010000107.1:0-5889 GCA_035634215.1 Solirubrobacterales bacterium
GACGGCTCCGCCCCGTAGACCATGTCGACCACCACCTGGCCGGCGGCGAAGCCGCCGGCCGCGAGCGGCAGCTCCGCGAACGGGTCCTCGCCGTGCAGCCCGACGGCAGTCGAGTTGACGACGATCCCGTACTCGGACGCCTCCGGCGCCGCGACCGGCCGACCGCCGAGCTCTTCGCAGAGGTGCCGGGAGCGCAGCTCGGTGCGGTTCCACACCTCGACTTCCGCGCCCTCGCGCGAGAGCGCCCAGACGATCGCCCGGGCCGCCCCGCCGGCGCCGAGGACGAGCGCGCGCTTGCCGGCCGGCGACTCGGGTAACGCGTCGAGCAGCCCCTGCGCGTCGGTGTTGTCGGCGCGGATCTCACCGCCGGCGAAGCTGAGCGTGTTGGCGGCGCCGATCTCGCGCGCCGTCTCGGTGAGCGAGTCGGCGAGGGCTAACGCGGCTCCCTTGTGGGGCACCGTCACGTTGGCGCCCACGAAGCCCTCCGCCGGCATCGCCCGCACGCGCGCCTCGAGCCCGTCGGGGGCCACCTCGATCGCCTCGTAGGACCACTCGTCCCCGAGGCCGAGCTCGGCGAGCGCCGCGTTCTGCATCGCCGGCGAGCGCGAGTGGGCGACGGGGTAGCCGAGCACGGCGAGCCGCTTCACGGCGCCCCCCTCATTCCGGGCAGGTATCGGGCGATTCGCCGCCCGCGGCTTCCCGAGCTTCGTCGTAGCGGGCCGAGTCCGCGAAGAACTCTTCTTCAGTCGAGGAGAAGGAGTGCTCGCCGCAGGCGCCGGGCTTGACGACGTAGAAGAGGTAGTCGACGTTGGCCGGACGGGCAGCCGCTTCGATCGAGGCCAGGCCGGGGTTGCCGATCGGCCCCGGCGGCAGCCCGGTTTTGAGGCGGGTGTTGTACGGAGAGTCGGTCGCCAGCTCCGATTCGGTCAGGGGCGCGGTGTAGTTGCCGGTCGCGAAGCGGATCGTCGCGTCGATCCCGAGCGGCATCCCGTCGCTGAGACGGTTGTAGATGACGGCGGCGATCAGCGGCCGCTCGCTTTCCAGCTGCGCCTCCTCCTCGACCATCGAGGCGATGATCAGCACGTCGTAGGTCGTCAGGTTCTTCGAGCGGGCGTAGCTCATGTCGACGCCGGCGATCCGCCGCTCGAAGTCTTCGAGCTGCAACTGGACGAGATCGGTGACCGGCGCGCGCCGCCGCAGCTCGAAGGTGTCGGGGAAGAGAAAGCCCTCCAGGTCCTTGGCGCTTCCGCCTCCGTAACGAGCTGGCTTCAAGTAGGGCGAGCTGACGGTGGCCGCCATGTAGTCGCCGCGCAAGCCGGCTTCCTCGGCCAGTTCGGCCGTCTGGGCGCGCGAGAGCCCCTCGGGGACGGTCAACGTCATCGTGCGCGGCGCCGCCGCCGGGGCGGGCGGCGGGTCGTCGCGGTCGAGGTAGCGATAGGCCGCGTAGGCGGCCGCGGCGCCGAGCAGCAGGAGGCCGAGCGCGAGCGTGACGAGGACGCGGCGCCCTCTTCGGCTGGTGGCGGGCCGGTAGGGCGGCGCGGGCGGGAGCGGGCCCTCGTCGTCCCACGGGTCGGGACGCGGCGGCGGAGGTGGCGGCTCGGACGGCGGCGGCTCCGGTGAGTCCGGCGGCTCCGCCGGCGATGGCGGCTCGGAGGCCGGCGGCACCGCCGGCGCTCGGGGCTCCGGAGGGGCCTGCGGCGGATCGGAGGGCGACCGCGCCGCTTCCCGCTGCCGCCGGCGCTCTTCGCGTTCGCGCCGCCTCTTCTCCCGTGCGACCGCCGCGGGGTCGTCCTCGGCGAACGGGTCGCCGAGCCACTCGTCACTCATCGTCCCGCGAGCTCTCTTCGATCGCCGCCCGCCCCGCCAGGTAGGCCTGCAGCAGGTGGGCAGCCGCGAGCGAGTCCGGAGCGGCGCTGGCGCCCTCCCGCCGGCTCGCGTCCGCCATCCGCGTGGTCAGTCGCTCGTCATAGGTCTCGACCGGCACGTCGAGGACCGCTTCCAGTTCGCCGCAGAAGGTACGGGCGAGCGCCGCCTGGGAGCCCTCCTCCCCGCTGAGGTGAAGCGGCAGGCCCACGACCACCCGCTCGACCTCGTACTGGCGGACCAGCTCGAGGACGGCGCGCGGCTCGGGCGGCTCGATCACCGGCAGCGGCGTCGCCAGCGTGCCGCTCGGGTCGGAGATCGCGCAGCCGATCCGGGCGGTGCCGTGGTCGAGGGCGAGCACGCGCACTAGGCGAGCGTCCTCTCGATCGCCTCGCGCGCCGCGCCCAGGGCCTCGTCGAGCTTGGCCGGGTCCTTGCCGCCCGCCTGCGCCATCTCGTCGCGCCCACCGCCCCCGCCGCCGACGATCGGCGCCACCTCGCGGATCGTCCCCGCCGCGGTGAGACCGCGCGCGACGGCGCCCTTCGAGACGAGCGCCACGAGGCCGACCTTGCCGCCGTCGGCGCCGCCGACGACGACGACCGAGTCGCCGCCGAGCTTGGACTGGACGCGGCTGGCCAGGTCGAGGAGCTGCTTCTGGTCGGCGAGCGTCGCGCGCCCCGCAACCACACCGACGCCGTCGACCTCGGCCGCCTCGCCGACCAAGCGCTCGGCCTCGTCGGCGAGCTGCTGCTTCGCCGCCTGCTTGGCTCCCGCGCCCGCCTCGCGCAGCCGCTCGGCGGCGCGCCGCGCGCCGGCGAGCGGGTCCTGCGGCGAGCCGAGCAGCTCGCCGACCTCCGACAGGCGCTCCTCGCGCTCGCGGAACCAGTCGATCGCCGCCGGCCCGGTCACCGCCTCGATCCTCCTCACGTTGGCGGCGCTCGACCCCTCGGAGACGATCTTGAAGATGCCGACCTCGGCGGTGTTGGCGACGTGGGTGCCGCCGCAGAGCTCGCGCGAGACGCCGTCGACCTCGACCACCCGCACCCAGTCCCCGTATTTCTCTCCGAAGAGGGCCATCGCGCCGAGCCGCTCGGCCTCATCGCGCTCCATCTCCAGCCAGCGAACCGGGCGGCTCGCCTTGATCCACTCGTTGACGCGGTCCTCGACCGCCCTCTGCTCGGCGGCGCCGAGGGCTTGGCCGTGGGTGAAGTCGAAGCGCAGCTTGTCGGGCCGCACCGCCGAGCCGGCCTGGCGGACGTGGTCGCCGAGCCGCTCGCGCAGCGCCGCGTGCAGCAGGTGCGTCGCGGTGTGGTTGCGCATCGTCGCGTGGCGCGCCTCGTGGTCGACCAGCGCCTCCACGGCGACCCCGGCGTCCGGCGAGGGCGCCTCGACCTCCAGCGCCTGGTCGTCGCCGACCCGGTAGACGTCGACGACCCGGGCCTCTCCCCCGTCCCAGCGCAGCACGCCGGCGTCCGCCACCTGGCCGCCGCCCTCGGCGTAGAAGGGGCTCTCCTCCAGCTTGACCAGCGCTCGCCCGTTCTCGGGCTCGGCCGCGGCGACACCGGTCGTCGCGCGCAGCGTCTCGTAGCCGACGAAGCGCGCCGGCGGCGCCCCGGCCGCGAAGGCGATCACCTTCTCGTGGCGGCCCTCGGAGCCGTGCGCGGTCGCGGCGCCCGTCCGCGCCCGCTGGCGCTGCTCCTCCATCAGCTCCTCGAAGCCGGCGTCGTCCACGGCCAGGCTCCGCTCACCGAGCAGCTCCTTGGTCAGGTCGTAGGGGAACCCATAGGTGTCGTGCAGCTTGAAGGCGTCCGCCGCCTCGATCCACGAGGTGCCGGCCTGCTCGGCCTCGGCGACCAGCCGCTCGAGCAGCTCGCTGCCCCGCTCCAGCGTGCGACCGAAGCTCTCCTCCTCGTCGCCGACCCAGCGGGCGATCGTCGCTCGCTGCTCGGCCAGCTCCGGGTAGACGTCGGCCATCGTCTCGATCGCCCGCTCGGCGAAGCGCCCGAGCCAGGGCGCCTCGAGGCCCAGCGTGCGTCCCTGCTGGATCGCGCGGCGCATGATCCGCCGCAGGATGTAGCCGCGGTCCTCGTTGGACGGGACGACACCGTCGGCGATCAGGAAGGCGGCGCCGCGCGAGTGGTCGGCGACGATCCGCATCGCCCGCATCGCGGCGCCGCCCTCCTCGTAGCGCCGGCCCGACAGCTCCTCGGCCAGGTCGACCAGAGGCCGCAGCAGGTCGGTCTCGAACACCGACGGGACGTCCTGGAGGATCGCCGCCATCCGATCGAGGCCCATGCCGGTGTCGATGTTGCGCATCGGCAGCTCGGTCAGCGACCCGTCCTCGCTCAGGTCGTAGGTCATGAAGACGTGGTTCCAGAACTCGAGAAAGCGGTCGGTGTCGTCCCCCGGCCGCTCGCCGGGCCCGCCGAAGTCCTCGCCACGGTCGAGGTAGAGCTCCGAGCAGGGGCCACAGGGGCCGGTCGGCCCGGCCTGCCAGAAGTTGTCCTCGCGGCCGAGCCGGACGATTCGCTCGTCGGGCATGCCGACCGAGCGCCAGATCTCGATCGCCTCCTCGTCGGGCCCCATCCCGAGCTCCTCGTCACCGCCGAAGACGGTCGCCCAGATGCGCTCGGGGTCCATGCCAAAGCCCTCGGTCGAGAGCTCCCAGCCCCAAGGGATCGACTCCTCCTTGAAGTAGTCGCCGAAGCTCCAGTTGCCGAGCATCTCGAAGAAGGTGAGGTGGCGGGCGGTGTTGCCGACCTCCTCGATGTCGGTCGTGCGGAAGCACTTCTGCACGTCGGCGAGCCGGCGCGCGGGTGGCTCCTCCCGACCGAGGACGTAGGGCTTGAAGGGCTGCATGCCGGCGGTCGTCAACAGCACCGAGGGGTCGTGAACCGAGGGGACCAGCGAAGCCGACGGGACGATCCGATGGCCGCGCTCGGCGAAGAACGAGAGGTAGGTGTCGCGGATCTCCTTGGCCTTCACAAAGGGCAGCCTAAGACAGCGCTGACGCTTGCGGCTCTCGGCCGTTTGAAGCACTGGACAGGATGGCCCTACCCTTGACTGGATGGCGTTGCATGCCGGGACGGCGCGTAGATGACCGAAGCTGCCGCACCGGACCCCTCGCGGGGCCGGGTGGGTGGGATGCCGCTGCGCGCGCCGGCGCGGCTGCTCTCCGACGAGCGACTCGTCCGCAGAGCGACGAGGGGCGACCGGCGGGCCTTCGAGGAGATCTTTCGTCGCTACCACCAGGACCTCTACCGCTTCTGCCTGGCGACGGTCAGCAACCCGCAGGACGCGCAGGAAGCGCTCCAGAACACGATGGTCAAGGTGATGCGGGCGCTGCCGGGCGAGCAGCGCGAGATCAAGCTGAAGCCATGGCTGTTTCGGATCGCCCGCAACGAGGCGGTGGAAACGATGCGCAAGCGGCGCGACACGGTCGAGCTGGGAGCCGACCGCCTCGCCGCGCCGTCGGAGATCACCGATGCCGCCGGCGCCCGCGAGCGGTTGCGCGAGCTCTTCACCGACCTGGCCGAGCTGCCGGAGCGGCAGCGCTCCGCCCTGGTCATGCGCGAGCTGGCGGGCCTGGAGTTCTCCGAGATCGGCGAGGCATTTGGGACGAGCGCCGCGGTGGCTCGGCAGACGCTCTACGAGGCACGGCAGAGCCTGCGGCAGATGGACGAGGGGCGTGAGATGAGCTGCGCGAGCGTGCGGCAGGCGATCTCCGACGCCGACGGGCGGGTGACGCGACGGCGCGACATCCGCGCCCACGTGCGCGATTGCGTCGGCTGTCGAGCGTTCCGCGACGACATCGCGCGGCGCCGCCAGGACTTCGCCGCCGTCGCACCGCTGCCGGCAGCCGCCTCCGCCGGCCTGCTGCAGGGCCTCCTCCGCGGCGAGGTGAGCGGCGCGGTCGGTGCCGCCGGGGCGGGTGGCGCCACGGGCGGAGGCATCGGCGGAGCGGTGGGCATGGGCGCCGGCAAAGCGGTCGCCGGCTCGGCGCTCTTCAAGTCGGCCGCCACGGTC
>DASQDJ010000108.1:0-7875 GCA_035634215.1 Solirubrobacterales bacterium
ATCGTCCTGCTCGCCGCCCACGGCCGCGGCTACGCCGGCTACTGGCGCACGCCGAAGCTGCTGCGGGGCGACGATGGGAGGGAGGCGGTCGGGTTGCCGCCCGAGGAGCGCTTCGTCGGCCTCCTGCACCTCGGGCGGCCGCGCCAGCCCAAGCAGCCCCCCGAGCGGCCGCCGGTGGAGCAGACGACCGTCTTCCTCGCCTGATGCTCACGCGCGCCGCCGCCATCGAGGCGATCGCCGGCCAGCGCTTCGAGGTCGTCGTGATCGGCGGCGGCATCACCGGCGCCGGCGTCGCCCTCGACGCCGCCTCGCGCGGCTACTCGGTGGCCCTGCTCGAGCGCGACGACTACGCCTCCGGCACCTCCAGCCGATCCTCGAAGATGGTCCACGGCGGCCTCCGCTACCTGCAGAACTTCGACCTGGGGCTGGTCCGCGAGGCGCTGCTCGAGCGGCAGCTGATGGTGCGGCTGGCGCCGCACCTCGTCTACCCGACGCCGTTCCTGGTCCCCTACCTCGGCGAGGAGCGCCGCGACCGGCGGATCGGGGTTGGGCTGAACATGTACGACGTGATGGCGACGACCCGGGTCGGCCGCAGCCGCCGCGAGATCCGCTCCTCGCGGGACGGCGACGAGGGCTTCGACTGGTCGCCCGACCGTCACCGCACGCTCGACCGCGACGAGCTGCTCGACCTGGTGCCCTCGCTGGGGCCGCGCGACCCCTCCGCCGCCTACCTCTTCTACGACTGCCAGACCGACGACGTGCGGCTTGTCCTCACCGTGCTCGGCGAGGCGCACCGCTTCGGCGCGGTCAGCCTCAACGGCGCCGAGGTCACCGAGCTGCGCACCGACTCGGGCGGGCGGGCCAGCGGCGTCGCCTTCCTGGAGGCGGAGTCCGGGGAGCGCATGGAGGTGGAAGCCGACTACGTCGTCAACGCGACCGGGGTCTGGGCGGACCGGATCCGCGCCGAGGTCGTCGAGGAGGAGGACGTGCCCCGGATCGCGCCGAGCCGGGGCACCCACCTGCTGATCGACCGCGACCGGCTGTCCACGGGCAGCGCCGCCTGTGTCGTGCCGGCCGGAGAGGGGCGGGCGATCTTCGCGCTGCCCTGGTACGGGCGGCCGCTGGTCGGCACCACCGCCAACGACTTCTACGGCGACATCGACAGCCCCCGCCCGGGCGGGGGCGAAGTCGAGTACCTGCTCGACGCGGTCAACGATTTCTGGGGGACCTCGCTCGGCGCCTCCGACCTGGTCGGCGCCTACGCCGGGGTGCGGCCGCTGATCTCGACCGGGGACCCGAAGAAGTCGGTCGACATCTCGCGCAAAGCCGAGCTCTACGAGACCTCTTCGGGGATGCTGACGATCACCGGCGGCAAGCTGACGACCTGGCGGCGGATGGCGAAGCAGACCGTCGATCGCCTGGTCGAGCGGGAGGGCCGCGAGGCGCCCTGCCACACCGCGGAGATCCCGCTCGGGATGGAGGCGCGGCGCGAGGACCTGGAAGGGCCGGAGGGAGTGGGGAGCGAGGCAGTCGCGCAGCTGGCGTTCCGCTACGGGCACGCGACCCGCGCCGTCCTCGATCTCGCCTGGAAGGACTCGAAGCTGGCGCGGCCGATCGTCGCCGGGCGCCCCGACCTACTGGCCGAGGCCGCGGTCGCGGCGCGGCTGGAGCAGGCGCGGGGCGTCGCCGACGTGCTGCTGCGCCGCACCCGGCTCGGCATCCTCGCCGCGCCGCAACTGCGCGACGCCGCCGCTGTGCGTCCCGTCGCCGAGGCGATGGGACGGGAACTGGGCTGGTCGCGGCGGCGGATCAAGCGCGAGGCGGAGGCGTGGCCGGCGGCGGCGGCCGAGGCCGGGGTGGACCCGGCCGCTTCGGCGAGTAGTCTGGCCCCATGAGACTTTTCATCGATACCGGCAACGTCGCCGAGGTCGAGGAGATCGCCGCCTGGGGCGTCCTCGCCGGCGCCACCACCAACCCGTCGCTGCTCGCCAAGGCCGAGGGCGACCCGGGGGAGAGCATCAAGCGGATCTGCGAGCTGGTCGGCGGCCCGACCTCCGCCGAGGTCGTCTCCGAGGACGTGCAGGGGATGCTCGACGAGGGCCGCGCCCTGCGTGAGCTGCACGAGCACATCGTCGTCAAGGTCCCGTTCAACGAGCAGGGCCTCGAGGTGACGAGCACGCTGACCGGGGAAGGCATCCCGGTCAACATGACGCTCGTCTTCTCGCCGACCCAGGCGCTGATGTCGGCATCGGCGGGCGCCACCTATGTCTCCTGCTTCATGGGCCGGCTCGACGACATCTCGGTCGATTCGACCACCGTGGTCGAAGAGATCGCCGACTCGCTGCGGGCCGGGGGGATGACCTCGGAGATCATCGCCGCCTCGATCCGCCACCCCGAGCACGTCGTCACCGCGGCGCGGCTCGGCTGCGAGATCGCGACGATCCCCGCCAAGGTGCTGCGCCAGATGCTCAACCACCCGCTCACCGAGTCGGGCGGCGCCAAGTTCCGCTCCGACTGGCAGAGCAGGCCGGAGTTCGGCGAATGGCTGCAGGGCCTGACGCAGAAGCGCCTCGCGGCCGCCGGTTGAAATAGCCTTCCCGCGGTCATGACGAAGAGCGACCTGGAGTCCAAGCACCTGGCCGAGCTGCACCAGCTCGCCGCCGAGGCGGGCATCGAGCGCTACCGCATGCTGCCCCGCGCCGAGCTGATCGAGCGGCTCGTCGGCGGCAACGGGGCGACCGCGGTGCCCGGGGCGAACGACGCGCCGTCGCCAGGTCGCGGCGAGCGGCCCTCGCCGCGGGGCGAGGGAGATCGGCCCTCGCCGCGAAGCGAAGGCGACCGCCCGAAACGCCAGCGTCGCCGCCGTAAACCGCGCGAGGGGCGCGACGGAGAGGAGGCCGGGCGCGAGGAGCGGGAGGCTCCGCGAGCGGAGCGCGAGGGCAGGGCGGAGGAGCGACCGAAGCCAGAGCCCCGGATCGCGCCGGCCACGACGCCCGCAGCGACGACGCCCCCTCCGGCGAGCCGCCCCAAACGCAAACGGCGCCGGCGCTGGGGACGTCGCGGCCGCAAGGGCGTGCGCGTTCAGGATTTGCTTCTCCCCGCCGTGGCCGGCCGCCAGGCGATCGTCTACGCGGAGAGCCGCGAGGGCTGCACGGCGCTGCTGCGCGGCCTTGCCGCCGAGCTGGGCGACGCCTCCGACGGGGCGGACCCGATCGCCTTGCTGGTCGACCCGAGCCCCGAGGAGCTGGCCGACTGGCGCCGCGAGGCGCCGCAGGCCGAGATCGTCGCGGCCGGCCAGGCTCGCCACGCCGACGACGCCCTCGCCCAGGCGGCGCGCCGCGCCGGGGAAGGCGAGGACGTCTTCGTCCTGATCGACTCGCTCAGCCGCTTCGCCGAGGCCTACGACGACGGCAACGGCGCCAAGCGTCTCTTCGATGCCGGCCGCGAGGCGGCCGGGTCGGGCTCGCTCACCGTCGTCGCCGCGGTCGAGCAAGCGGCCTAGCGCGCCGCGCGAAACGGTCGGGCGCGCCGATTCGACGGCGCACCAATCGGCGCGGGCGCCAAATTGCGCGACGGCAATTTGCTGGGGAAAAGTCGACCCGCCCGCACTTCATCGCGATCGGCTTCTTGAATACCCAAATATTTCTTGACTGGTACGCGGTCGATCCTCTATCCCTCTTGACGCGCCCCAGGGGTGGGGCGTGGCGCTCCAAACCGAGCGTCAACTTCAAAGGAAAGGGAACCACGATGAGCATGAAGCTCAGAGTCCTCGGCTTGGGGATCCTTGCCGTCATGGCAACGAGCGCGTTCGCGGTGATGAACGCGTCGGCGAACACCCCGGCCAACAGCCATTTCGTCGCTGATCCTCCAAACCACAATACGCTCAATGTGGAAGGGACGGAGACATTTCCCGGGCCCCACAATCTCAGTTTCTTCCGAACGGATGCGAACACACAGACAATCGGAGGATCTCTGCCGATCAAGTGCACACATGCGGTGTACAAAGGCCAACTGACCGGTGCTGCCACTACAACAACCCAAGCGCTTCGAGTCAGGCCTGAATACAAAGAATGCTCGACAGGCGGCGAAGGGCCCCACAACATCCCGGTTCATGTACCGGCGACGTGTGGAAACAACGTATACGAATTCACAAGCGGTAATCCGGGCACAATTCACGTCAACTGCCCTATCACAATTACACACCCGAACTGCCATATCACCGTTCCTGCTCAGACAGTGAGTGGCGCGACTTATACAAACGTTGTTGGCGCCAGCGGCAAACACGAGATCACAGTGCATATCAACGTCCAGCACATCACAGGCCATTTCGAGGGCGGCATCTGTGTCTTCCTCGGCACAAGCCATAGATTCGAGATGGTCGGTTCCGCGACAGTCAGAGCTCTGAGCGGAGTAGCCCCAGTCAACGTCACACATACATAGGCGTAAACAGACAGTTCTCTAGATGAAGTGACTGCTAAGGGCACGGCCTAGGCCGTGCCCTTAGCGTGCTTTGCCGATTTGACCCTGTTAAGAACATCTGATACCGTGACGCTACCTGTCACGTACCGCTTGTTAGCGTCTTCGCGCGTGACGGCTCGGGCTCAGGGGAAAGAAATGCGGACATTTCATAAAAGGGGGTTGCGGCTCGCCGGCGTGGTCTTATTTGTTGTCGCGTCGGTCGTGCTCAGCGCCTCGGCGTCGGCGGCGAGTCCTGAGTTTTTCTTCCGCATGCCGCAGAGCGGCGGGTTGCCCTCCCCAGGCAGTGGTGCGGGGCAGACGAATATCCCGCACGGAGTGGCGGGCGATCCAGACACCGGGCGCGTCTATATCTCGGATATGGAAAACCACCGCATCAACGAGTACACCGCCTGGGGTCTCTTCGTGAAGTCATGGGGTTGGGATGTGGCGCCAGACGGAATGCCGGGCGACACGACGACCGACGACCTGGAGACCTGCGGTCCACCCGCCCCTGAAGCTGAGCCTTCTCCAGGTCTTTGCAAAGCGGGGGCTGCGGGCCCTGGCAAGGGCCAGCTAAATTGGCCGATGGGTCTCGCCGTCGACCCGAGTGGCAACGTCTACGTCTTCGAGTTCCTCAACCGCCGCGTCCAGAAGTTCAGCTCCGAAGGCGAGTTCCTGCTGATGTTCGGGGGCGACGTGAACCAGACCAAAGTTGGCGAAGGGGCACCCGCAGCGCAGCGAAACCTCTGCACGGACGAATCCGGCGACGTCTGCCAGGCGGGGACGTCCGGCGAAGGCCCAGGTCAACTTGACGTTACTTTTGGTGACTTCATCGCCTACAGCCCCGCCGAAGGCGGCACGATCCTGGTCGGCGACAAAGGCGGCATCCAGGTCTTCGACCTGAACGGCAACCACAAAAAAACGATCGACTTCTCGGGCGCGCTGAGCGCTCTCGTCGGCAAACAGGTCAACGGCCTTGACGTCGACAAAGACCAGAACATCTACATCTCCCTCGACGAAACCGAAGACCTTTACAAGCTTAGCTCGACCGGCGCGCCGCTCGACCCAGGCAAACCGGGCAGCTCGAGCTTCGACGCAGAGGATCCCTTCGGTGTTGCCATAGACAGCGAAGGGAGCGTCTATGCAATCGACAACCCGGAAGGTTTCTTCGGCCCACCGCCCCGAGTGCTCAAGTACAGCGCGACCGGCGTGAGGTTGGTGCCGACAGCGGCAGAAGAGGAAACGGGCGATCTGTTCCCTGAGAGGCCATCTGACGCCACCGGGCTGACGGCGATCGCGACGAACATTTGCGAGGGCAGCGAGCTGCCTGGCAACCTCTATGTCGGCATCTTCGATGGCGGCACTACCAGCTACGTCGACGCCTTCGGGACCCCGCCGATCGGCTGCGAACTGCCGCCGCCGACCCCACCGGTCATCAGCGAGCAGTTCGCGACCTTCGCCGGCCGCGAAGAGGCGACGGTGCGGGCTCTCATCAACCCAAAGTTCTTCCCCGACACCACCTACTACGTCGAATACGGCACGGGTCCGTGCTCGACGGGAGGCTGCCTCAACAAAGCGCCTGTTCCACCCGCGCTCCTGACGAGTAGGTCTGTCAACGCGTTTCTGCCGACCGCCGGAGTGATCCTCGAGGGTCTCGAGCCAGGAGAGACGTACCACTACCGCTTCGTTGCCCAGAACTCCAGCAGTGAACCGGTGCATGGCATTGATCCCGATGGCGACGATCCGCAAGAAGCGGACTTCGAGCACGGCCTTGAAGCGACCTTCACGACCCACGCCGAAGACGAGCCGGAGCCACACTGTCCTAACGACGCCTTCCGCATCGGCCCCGGCGCCGTTCTCCCCGACTGCCGCGGCTACGAGATGATCTCGCCGCTCGACAAAGGCAACGCCGACGTGGCACTCGGCATAGGCAGAAACAACGTTTCCTACTTGTTTCATGAAGTCAACAAGACTTCGCTCTCGGCTCAACGCTTCACCTTCAGTGCGGCGACGGCGTTTGGCGATCCGAAGGGCGGTCCCTTCTCGTCGCAATATCTGGCCGAGCGCAGCCAACAAGGTTGGGCCAGCGAGGGGATCTCGCCACCGCGAACGGAAGCCGGCATGGACATCACCCTCAACTTCGCGAGCGAGTTCCAGGGCTTCACGGACGACCTGTGCCGTGGCTGGCTGCGGCTCCTCTCGGTGGCGCCGCTGGTACCGGAGGCCGTAGCGAAATATCCGAACCTCTACCGGCGCGAGAACTGCGCCGGGTCGCCTCAATACACGGCGCTGACGACTGAGGAACCGCCGAACCGGTCCCCCGAGGAGTACGTCGCGCTGCTGGTCAACGGCTTCTCGGCGGACGGCAGCCACGTGATATTTACGGCCCCTGACAAGCTGTTACAGCCGGGGTCGCCCCCACCGGCACCGGGCGAAGCTTTTCTCTACGAGCATACGCCTGAAGGACTGCGGTTCGTCTGCTATTTGCCGGATGAGGAACCTGCAGAAGAAGCGTGTGCCGGCGGCTCGGCGGCCCTTAACGGCTCCATTGACGTCCCCAGCACGCGCAACGCGATCTCCGCCGACGGCTCGCGGATCTTCTGGACCGCATACGACAGCAGCGCTGGCGGCGACCTCAGGCCAGGTCAGATCTTCGTGCGGATCGACGGCAACGAAACCGTTCCCGTCTCAGAAGCCGTCTCCACGGACGACGCCTTCTTCTGGACTGCGGCAGACGACGGCTCCAGGGCGATCTTCTCCTTCCTCTCCGGCGAACGCAACGGCGAGCTCTACGAATTCGACGTCGACACCGAAACCGCGACGCTGATCGCCGATGGGGTCGAGGGCCCGATGGGGGCGAGCGAGGACGCCTCGCGCCTCTACTTCGCCTCGAGCGACGATCTCGACGGGACGGGGCCGGCCGCCGCTGGCGCCCACAACCTCTACTTCTACGAAGCGAATCCTGGGGGCGGAACCGGGAGCTTCAGCTTCATCATGGCCCTTGCGAGCGACGACGTGAGCCTGATCACGCCAGCCTACAGCGCGCCGCCGGCGAGGCCGGTCGCGTTCGAGCCAGCGTCGCGCGCGGCTCGGGTCACGCCCGACGGGCTAAATGTCACCTTTGCTTCCACGGCGAGCCCAACGCCGACCGGATACGACAACCGCGACGTCGAGAGCGGCAGAGCTGCTGCAGAGATCTACCGCTATGACGCGGGGGCGAACCAGTTGCTTTGTGTTTCCTGTAACCCGACGGGAGCGCGGCCCGTTGCGGAGATAAGCGGGGCCGTCATGAGCGCTGCCCGCATCCAGGGCTGGGAAGCGCGCAACCATGCCCCCCGAGTCATCACTGACGACGGCTCGCGAATCTTCTTCGAAAGCCACGAGGCGCTCGTGCCGCGCGACTCCAACGGCACCTGG
>DASQDJ010000109.1:0-8396 GCA_035634215.1 Solirubrobacterales bacterium
CGGGCAGATCGACGGCCACCGCGCCCCTCTCCCGGCCAGCTGGGAGCGCGGCGCGGAGGGCGACTTCTGCCTCGCCTGCCGTCGCGGGCGAGCCGCCGACGCCGCCCAGGAGGCGGCCGCCGACTCCAGCGCCGCCGACCGGGCCAAGGCCCGCCGCACCGGCCTGATCGAGTTCGAGGTGCGCCGCACTCCCGACCTCACGAACGGCGCGATCGCCAAGTCGTGCCGGACCAGCGCCGCGGCGGTCGGCGCGGTGCGCAAGCGAATCTCCGCCTAGCGGACGGCCTCAGCGCGGCGCGCGGCCAAGCCGCGCCTACTCGCAACCGGAGCCGTCGCCGTCCGCGTCCAAGCCGTGCGGATCTGCGCCGTAGACGGCAACCGTTTCGCCGACTTCATCGCAGTCGACGTCAGGGGGATAGGCCGGAACGCAACCCGAATAGTTGGGGTCGCATCCGCCTGCACTGAGCTCTTCTTCGGCTTCGGCCGCATCTTCGGCTTCGCGTTCAGCCTGCTCTGCTTCCCTGGCCGCGACGCGTTCTTCCCGGGCCAGGTGAGCGGCAAGGCGACTGGCGAAGCGACGCTCGTCCGCCTCGGCGTCGACCAGGCGGCTGCTTGCGCGACGCAATTGGCGGCTCGCGTCCCGAACCGCGACTCGCGCGGCACGTAGTTGGGCCAGCGGACGCGCAGCTCGCTTCTGCGCAGCGCCCGCTCTGGCCTCGGCCTGCGCCAGTTGCTGCGCTCCGGGCCCGCGCGTCAGGGCCTCCGTCCGCTCCCGCAACCGCGCCGGCACCGGCTCCGGAGTCGGCTCGTCGCTGAAGATCGCAGAGCCCAGCGCACCGAAGAAGAAGACCAAGAACAGAGCGGCGACTCCACCCCGAACCTCCGCCGGCAGCCGCTCACGCTTGAAGAGCGGCTTGGCATTGCCCCGCTCTACTTCCACGGAGTGACGGGCCAACAGAAAGGAGACCGGCAGCAGCAACCCCAGCGCGACGACGAGCGTGCCGAGCGCCGCGAGCACGCCCTTCGCGCCTGAGAGCGCCGCCCCGACAACAAGCAGGAAGAGGCCGCCGCCGAGGCAGAGCCCGAGCGCTTGGCCGAGTCGCCGCCCGGCAAGCCAGGCGACGGGCGGCGACGCGCGGAACCAGCCCCAGCCGATCGCAATCGCGGCGCCGAGAAGCGCGGCGATACCGAGGCCGATGGTCGTCGCGACTTCTTCGTCGTGCGCCTCTTCTTCGTCGCGACGGGCCTCCTGGAGGGCGTCGAAGCGGCCCCGAGCCCAGCGCTGCTCAGCGCTCAGCTCGCTGCGCAACTCGCGGACCCGTGCCCTCCTGGCTCGGGCCGCACTGGCGACCGGACGTGCTCGTGCGGAAGCAGCCACGTGCTCGGCGCGGGCAGCGGCCAAGCGCTCTTCGGCGGTGACGCGTTCCGCTTCGGCACTTACGACGCGCGATTCGGCGGCGCTCAAGTCAGATGCGGGGTCCGCCGACGCCGATGCGCTGGACAACGTCACGACGACGAGAAGCAGCCCCGCGGCACGACCTCGCCACGACCGCCGCTCGCCGAGATTCCTCCTGCCGGCTTCCATAAATCGAGCGGAACTGTATTGAAACGAATATGCATTGACCTGGAAACTCGGCGGGATCCGCTTAGCCACCTGCGGCCCGGGTATCGAAGAGGCCGTTCCGGGTATCGAAGAGGCGGATGAGGCAGATGCGCGTGGTCGTGGGCACGATGGCGGCGGCGATGCTGCTCGCCGCCCTCTTCGCCACGCCGTCCACGGCCGCCGTCCCCAGCGTCTACGACGGCGACGTCGCCTGCGCCGCGCAGCCGGCGAGCGGCAACGTCCGCCTCTGCTCGGGGCCGACGACGACCTGGGACGGCCAGACGAAGATCGACGTCAACGTGATCCTGCCGGCGGAGCCCCCCAGCGGCGCCGACGGGCCCTACCCGACGATCGGCGTCTTCCACGGCTGGGGCGGGTCGAAGATCGGGCTCGAGGACGCCCGCACGCGGCAGTGGGCGGAAGAGGGCTACGTCGTCTTCAGCATGAGCGACCGCGGCTGGGGCAACTCGTGCGGCTCCGCGGACCCCGACCGGCTCCCGCTCACCGCCAAATGCGCCCAGGGCTACAACCACCTGATGGACACCCGCTACGAGGTGCGCGACGCCCAGCACCTGCTCGGGGCCCTCGTCGACGAAGGCCTCGTGCGGCCCGACCGGATTGGCGCCACCGGCGTCTCCTACGGGGGCGGGCTGTCGATGGCGCTCGCCGCGCTCCGCGACCGCACGATGCTGCCCGACGACACGCTGGTGCCTTGGACGAGCCCCAAAGGGACGCCGATGGAGCTCGCCGCCGCCGTGCCCCAGTGGCCCTGGACCGACCTCGCCTACTCGCTGATGCCGAACGGCGCCACGCTCGACTACGTCGCCGACGCCCCGTACCTGGGGCCGAACGGGACGGCGCCGATCGGGGTGATGAAGGCCTCCTACGTCACCGCGCTGTACACGCTCGGCCAGGCGATGAGCAACTACGCGGTGCCCGGCACCGACCCCGACGCGGACCTGGTCACCTGGTACGGGCTGGTGAGCGCCGGCGAGCCCTACGACGCGAACCCGCTGGCGCAGGACGTCGTGAACGAGATCACGACCCACCACTCCTCCTACTACATCGACCACTCCCAGCCGCCGGCGCCGCTCTTGATCCAGAGCGGCTGGAACGACGACCTCTTCCCGGTCGACGAGGCGATCCGCTTCTACAACCGCACGCGCACCGAGTACCCCGGCGATCCGATCTCGCTCTACCTGATGGACGACGGCCACATGCGCAGCCAGAGCAAGCCGGCCGACCTCGCCGCCTTCGCCGTCCGCCGCGACGCCTGGTTCGACCACTACCTGAAGGGCGCGGGGCCGGCGCCGGGATCGAGCGTCGAAGCGCTGACGACGAGCTGCGGCAAACCGTCCGAAGGTCCCTACGCGGCGCCGAGCTGGAGGGAGCTGGCGCCGGGCGAGATCCGCCTGCGGGCCGACGCCGCCAAGACGGTCGCGCCCACCGTTCCGACGGATGCCCCGATCGGCGCCGCCTTCGACCCGGTCCCCGCCGGCACCGCCTGCGCGACGGCTTCAGGCGCCGACCAGGCCGGAGCGGCCAGCTACCGACTGGCGCCGGCGCCCGAGCCGGGCTTCACCCTGATCGGCTCCCCCACCGTGGTCGCCGACATCGCCACCCTCGGCAGCACCTCGCAGCTGGCGGCGCGGCAGCTCGACGTCGCGCCGGACGGCAAACAGACGCTGGTCACCCGCGGCCTGCTGCGGCCCGGCGCCGGCGGCAAAGGCGTCGTCTTCCAGCTCCATCCGCAGGGTCACCGCTTCGCGCCCGGGCACGTCGCGAAGCTGGAGCTGCTGCCCTCCGACGCGCCCTATTCGCGTCCCTCCAACGGCCAGCAGCCGATCGCGGTCTCGAACCTGGAGCTGCGCCTGCCGGTGCTCGAGGCTCCCGGCTCGCTTGGCGGCCTGGTCCAGTCACCGGCCCCGAAGATCCTGCCACCTGGCTACCGGCTGGCGCGCGACTACCTCGCCGCCGGGCAGGGCGGGGCCCCCGCCCCGGTCGCAAGCGGCTCCCCACGACGGCTCGGCGTCCTGCGCGTCCTGCGCGGCCCGCTGCGGGCAAAGACGAAGGGTGTCCTCGTCCGCGTTCGCTGCGCCGGACAGACCCGCTGCCGCGGCAGGCTGTCGGTCCGCCTCGGCCGCGGGACCCTCGCTCGCGGGCCCTACTCGCTGGCCGCCGGGCGCGTGCGCAGGGCGAGACTCCCATCGACCAGGACGGGACGGGTCTTCCGCCGGGCGCGGTTGCTCGCCTCGCCGCGTCGCGCCTACCGCGCTCGCGTCGAGGTCGCCGCCGCCGGGGCGCCAAGCCCGTTCGCCCTGACTCGGCGTCTGCGGGTGCGCTAGACCCGCTGGCTCAGGGGCGATCCGGCCGAGCGAGCGCCGTCGGCTCGGCGCGGCCCCGCAGCTCGACCGCCTCCCCCAGGCTCCAGCGCGCGGCCTCCGCCTCGCCCGCCCGCTCCACCGTGCGGGCCGAGGCGAGGACGGGCGGGGAGTGCTCCTTGGCGAGGTCGGCGAGGCGCGCCGCCTCGTTGACGGGATCGCCGATCACGGTGTACTCGAAGCGGTGCTCGTGGCCGATGTGCCCGGCGACCGCGGTCCCGGAGCTGGCCCCCACCCCGGCCTCCAGCTCCGGCACAGAGGAGCGCAGCCGCCGGTCCAGCTCCCGCGCCGCGGCGAGCGCCCGGCCGTGGGCGTCGTCCACCAGACCGGGCGCGCCGAAGACGGCGAGGGCGGCGTCGCCCTGGAACTTGTTGATCCAGCCACCGTTCGTCTCGACCGCCTCGACGACCTCGCCGAAGAACCGGTTGAGCAGGCCGACCACCTCCTGCGGCGAGCGGCTCGAGGCGAGCCGGGTCGAGCCGACCAGGTCGACGAAGAGGACGGCGACCTCGCATTCGACGCCGCCCAGGTCGACCCCGGCCGAGAGCGCCTCGCGGGCCACCTCCTTTCCGACCTGGCGGCCGAAGAGGTCGCGAATCTGCTCGCGCTCCCGCAGTCCGGCGACCATCTCGTTGAAGCCGGCCTGCAGCTGCCCTACCTCGGTGCTGTCCCAGACGGCCAGCTCGACGTCGAAGTTGCCTTTCCGCACCTCGGCCAGCCCGCGCCGGATCGAGCCGATCGGGTGGACGGTCGCGTAGACGGCGAGCAACGAGGTGAGGGCCCCGAAGACGAGCGCGATCCCGCAAAGGGTCACCGTGGTCAGTGCCAGCGTCGTCTCGGTCATCTGGACGGGGGTGAGGGCGACGACCCCGATCAGCGCCAGCCCGACGACCGGCGCGCCCGTGCCGAGCGCCCAGGTGAAGAGCCAGCGCGCCGTCAGGCCCGGAACCCGGCGGCGCTGCGGCGGGCCACCGGCAAGCGCCCGCGAGGCCACCGGCCGCAATGCCAGTTCGGTCATCAGATAGGCGACGGCGCAGGTCGTAACGCCACCGAGCGCGACGGTGAGGCCGACCCCCAGCGCCAGCAGCGGATCGAAGAGCAGGTTGACGAGCGCGAAGCCGGCGACGGCAACGGCCCAGAGCGCACCGGCGACGCCGAGCAACCGGATCGGCGCCCGCAGCACGCGCAGCTTCTGGGCCTCGTCCGGCGGGCGGTCGCGGTCGAGCCAGGAGCGGATGCCGCCGCGGCCGCCCTCGACCAGGCGCCGCCCCCACCGGATGCCGAGCGCGATCGCGATAGCCAGGTAGAGGACCGCGAGGGCGAGGTTGGCGGCGATCGTCTGCTCGCGCTCGAGCCCGTCGGGCTTGGGCAGGACGAGGACGGCGAAGGCGATCACGACCAGCGCCCCGACCGCGTTCGCGGCGACGATCGCGATCAGGGTGAGCCGGCTGACCCGGTTGGCGAGCCTGCGCCCGGGCGTCGTCGGGTCGCCGATCAACCACGGGTGGTTGACTAGGCGATCGAGCAGCGGCCTCGGGCTCAGCTCTGACACAGGCGCGAAGTAATACCGGCGGACTAGATTTCTCCGCCGCGCGATGAGTTTCGGCGCCCCGGCCGGTCTATCCGGTTGAACCGACAATGCCCAACCCAGGAGCGGACATGAAGGAGCAAGGAGGCCCGGCCGTCAGGACCGAGGGGCTCGTCAAGCACTACGACAGCGGCGAGGGGGCGGTCGAGGCCGTCCGCGGCGTCGACCTGGAGGTTCAGCCGGGCGAGATCTTCGGCTTTCTCGGCCCCAACGGCGCCGGCAAGTCGACGACGGTGCGGATGCTGACGACTCTCCTCTCGATCACCTCCGGCCGCGCGGAGGTCGCCGGGATCGACGTGGCCGGGGAACCGGACGCCGTCCGGCGCCGCATCGGCGTCGCCCTGCAGGAGGCGGGGCTCGACCCCCGGCAGACCGGGCGCGAGCTGCTGACCCTGCACGGGCGGCTGTTCGGGCTCGACCAGGCCGAGGCGGCCGCCCGCGCGCAGGAGCTGCTCGAGCTGGTCGAGCTCGAGGACGCCGCCGACCGCGTCGTCAAGGGCTACTCCGGCGGCATGCAGCGCCGGCTCGACCTCGCGGCGGCGCTCGTTCACGAGCCCGAGGTGCTCTTCCTCGACGAGCCGACCACCGGCCTCGACCCGGCGAGCCGGCTGACGGTCTGGGAGGAGGTGCGCCGCATCAACGGGCACGGCACGACGGTCTTCCTCACGACCCAGTACCTCGAGGAGGCCGACCAGCTCTGCGACCGGCTGGCGATCATCGACGACGGCACGATCGTGCGCGAGGGCACGCCGGCCGACCTCAAGGCGGAGCTGAGGGGGCGCCGCGACGGCGCCGAGATCAGCCTCGACGACGTCTTCCTCGACGCGACCGGGCGCAGCCGCGACCGTGCCGCGGGCGAGGTCCAGGAGGTGGGGGCATGAGCGCCACGCTATCCCTCGCAAAGCGCTCGCTGCGGGAGGCCCTGCGGCAGCCGGATGCGCTCTTCATGACCATGTTCATCCCGATCTTCTTCCTGGTCGTCAACACCGGTCAGGCGGCGGAGATCTTCCCCTCGGAGTCGACCGAGTTCCTGGAGGGACAGGGGTACGGCGCCTTCCAGCTGCCGATCACCCTGCTGCTGGCCGCCTCGTTCGGCATGGCGGCGCTCTTCCTGGTCGAGGAAATCGAGGGCGGGTACTTCGACAAGCTGCGGGCGATGCCGATCCCGCGCTACTCGATGGTGCTGGGGCGGCTCGCCGCCGAGGCCGTCAAGGGCGTCGTCCTCGCCTCGCTGATCGTCCTGATCGCCCTGCCGTTCGGGATCACGATCGCCAGCGGCGTCGTCGGGTTCCTCCTGATCGTCGCGCTGAGCGCCCTCTGGGGCGTCGTCTACGCCGGCTTCATGCAGCTGATCGCGCTGAAGACGCGCAGCGCCGCGGCGACGAACTCCGGCGGGCTGATCTTCTTCCCGCTCCTCTTCCTCACCCCCAACTTCGTGCCTCGCGAGCTTCTCACCGAGCCGATGGAGGTGGCGGCGACGCTCAACCCGGTCACCTACCTGATGGAGGCGCTGCGCTCGCTGATCCTCACCGACCTCGACTGGGGCGCGATCCTGCCCGGCTTCGCCGTGATCGGCGGCCTCGGCGCGATCATGCTGCTGCTCAACGTGCGGATGATCCGCTCCTACGACTGAGCCACCCGCGTTCGAGCTGCCGCATCATCGCCGGATAGACGATCAGGTAGCGAAACGGCTTGATCGCGGCCAGGTAGGCCGTCCCCAGGCGGCCGTTCGGCTTGACGAGGATCGCCATCTGACCGCGGTAGCCGCCGTCGCTGTCGGGAACCCATCCGAAGTGAAGGACACCGTGGACGGTGCGGTTGGCGATCTCCGCCGCCCACTCGTCTCCGAGCATGTAGAGAGATTCGAAGGGCAGCGCCTCGAAGGCCGGGCCCCGGGGAGCGTCGCGCAGGTCCGCGGGCAACCGCTCGCGAAGCGTCGGGACCCGGGAGCCGACGCCGGTTCGCGGAGCGTCTAGGCCGAGCAGGCTCCCCGCGCGCTCCCGGATCTCCCAGAGCGCCCGGGCCGGAAGAGAAGCGCCGTCGGACGGGTCGCTGGAGGCGATGCCCTCGACCAGCAACGGGAAGTCGTCCGGGCCACCCGGCGTCGGCAGGGCCCAGACGTCCTCGAGCCTGAAGTCGCCGCAGACCTGGTGGATCCGCCACGGCCGGGAGGTGTGGGCGCTGTCGGGCAGCCTCATCGCTACACCGACCCCGAGGCGACCCAGGAGAAGGCGGCGGCCGCGATGATCACGGTGGCGAACACCATCGGGATCGGCTGCCGCATCGCGGCCGGGCGCTTGTCGCCGTAGGCGAGGCCGACCCCGAGAAAGGCGACGTGGAGGAGCGCGATGAAGCGCAGCAGGTCGCGGCTCTCGAGGGCGCCGAAGGCGGTCAGGTAGAGGGCCAGCGCGGAAGCCGCGAAAACCGTCGTGACGATGTGCCAGGTGACGCCGAAGACTCGCCAGGTGACGTCGCCCTCGCCGAACAGCCGCGTCGAGAGCGGCGTGGGACGCATCTCCACCGAGCGTAGCTGTGCGGTGAGCCAGCGCTGACCGACAACGCCGTGCGCGTAGACCGCGACCGAAGCGGCAAGGGCGGCAATCAACGCGGCGGGATTCGAGAGCACGACGACCTCCGGGAATCGACTGTTCCATACGCTACCGTATGGAAGCGATGCCCGCCACCCGAACGCCCCGCACGGCCTGGGTCGAGGAGGGCCTGCGCGCCCTCGCCACGGGCGGCCCCGACGCGGTCCGGGTCGAGGCTCTCGCGCGCGCGCTCGGGGTGACCAAGGGTGGTTTCTACTGGCACTTCGACGGTCGCC
>DASQDJ010000110.1:0-6991 GCA_035634215.1 Solirubrobacterales bacterium
GATCCGAGCCGGATGCGCGAGGAAGCGGGGGGGACCCTGCGGTTCCTGATCGACTCGCTCAGCTCTGGGGCTCGACCGCGCTAGGGCGGGACGCGGTCGGGACCGGCCACTCAGCGCCCCTGTCCTCGCGCGCCCGCCGCAGCTCCTTCTGCGCGTACATCCGCACGTCGGCGAGGCGCAGCGCCTCTGCCGCGTCGGGCACCTCGGTGGGGATCACGGCAGCGCCGAGCGAGGCGTCGACGCCGAGTTTCCCGCCGCTGTCTGTGATGGCCGTCGCGGCGCGGCGAATCACGATGTCGAAGCGATCGGCCTCACAGCTGAGAAGGGCGCAAAACTCGTCGCCGCCGACGCGGTATGCCGTTCCGTCGTGGCCGATCGCTTCGGACAGGGCGCGTCCGAGGCGGATCAGCAGGGCATCTCCGGCCGGGTGCCCGTGGGTGTCGTTGTAGCGCTTGAATCCGTTCAGGTCGAGGAAGACAAGCGAGACGGGCTGCTCGGCCGTGGCTCGCGCGGTCGCGGTATCGAGGTCGATCTGCATGCGGCCGCGGTTGCCCAGGCCGGTCAGCGGGTCCGTTTGCACTTGCTCCAAGAGCCGCCGATTCTCGCGGGCTGCCAAGCCGAGTCGCACGATCACCACGACCATCGTCAGGGCCCATAGCCCGGTGGAGAGGCCGCTGCGATCGCCGAGGTACTGCATCGTGAAGAGCCCGATCATGACCGTCGCGAAGAGGGCGGGGACGATTAGTTCTCGCCATGGCCCGGGTCGCTCGCTCGAGCGGATCGTCGCCGGAGCCGGCTGCCAGACCGCCACGCCGAGGCAGGCCGCGGCGATGAGGTAGATCGGTTCGATCCAGCCGCCGCCGGGAAGGGTTTCCGTCGTCCACTGCAGCGTGTACGCGGTGTCGGCGACCGCCATCGCCGCCAGGCTCGCGAGCAGGAGCCCCCACGTCCGGCCCGGTCGCCAACCGGTCAGCGCTACCACGCCGACGAGGAGCGAAGCGAGCCCGATGTCGCCCAGCGGGTAGGCGAGAGTGATCGCCTTTTCAAGCGCCGTCCCGGTCGCGTGGTCGGCGACGAAGTCGAAGATAAAAGCCGTGGCGAGCGCTGCCGTGCCCAGTGCGGCGATCAGGCCGTCGGTCCAGAGTCGCCAGTCCATCTGATGGGCGCGGGCCCGGACGAGTAGCGCCAGTCCCGCGTACGCGAGGGGGTAGAAGAGGAGATAGCCGACGTCGGCGGGAGACGGATAGGGAGCGTCCGGATTGTCTTCGATGAACGCCGTCCAATAGACCTCGGCGGCTGCCCAAAAGGCGACGGCGAGCCCGATCAGCAGCCAGGCCGAGCGCTCGTCGCGGTACGCGAAGGCACGCAGCAGGCAGGCGACCGCCGCGCCGATGACGACTGAGTCGTATAGCACCCCGTTCAGGGCCAGATCGAGGCCCGGTCCGCCCAGGCCCGCCCAGGCGTGCAAGGCGACGACGACCGTGCCACCGACCAAAAAAGCCGCGAGTCCCCGACGAAGCACCTGACGGCGCTGCCGATCGGAGCCCGGGTCGCTTGAGGTCACGGCCTAGGTATCGGCCATCGAGGCGGAATCCACAACCCCCCGGAGGGGGTAATTCCGATCCGACCGCCGATTCCTCGCGTCATCTAGACTGGGGGGACGATGAAGGCAGGAATTCACCCCGAGTACACGCTGGCGCACGTCCATTGCTCGTGCGGCAACCAGTTCTACACCCGCTCCACTAAGGCGGACCTCCACGTCGAGCTTTGTTCGGAGTGTCACCCCTTCTACACGGGCAAGCAGAAGCTGGTCGACACCGGCGGCCGGGTCGAGCGATTCCAGCGGCGCGCGGCCAAGCACGCCAAGGCCAACCGGTAGCGCATGGGCGCGGAGGCCGGCTCTCCGCGGTTCGATGACGCGTCCCTGAACGGCGCCGACCCGCTCCGCATGCCCGACGGCGCGCTCGTCGCCAAGCGCGACGCGCCGCTTGGCGGCCAGGCGGTGCTCGAGGGCGTGATGATGCGCGGCGTCTCGACCTGGGCGGTCGCGGTCCGCAACCCCGAGGGCCAGGTCGAGATCACGTCCGAGCCGCTGGTGCCCTGGGCGCAGCGCCACCGCCTCTGGCGGGTCCCGATCCTGCGGGGAGTCGTTGCGCTCGGCGAGTCGCTGAAGATCGGGTTCAAGGCGCTGGCCATCTCCGCCAACGCCCAGCTCGAGGAGGACGAGGAGGGCAAGCGCGAAGAAATCGGCGGCTGGATGTGGGGCTTGACGATCGCCCTCTCGATGGCGCTCGCCGTCGGCCTCTTCTTCGTCGTCCCGGTGGGCCTGACCAGCTTGATCAAGGACCAGCTCGGCAACGCCTTCCTCTTCTGGCTCGTCGAGGGAATCCTCCGCACCGCGATCTTCATCGGCTACATCGTCGCGATCAGCCGCCTGCCGGACCTGCGCCGCGTCTTCGAGTACCACGGCGCCGAGCACAAGACGATCTCCTGCTTCGAGGCCGAAGACGAGCTCGTCCCCTCGCGGGCCAAGCTCTACTCGCGCCTGCACCCGCGCTGCGGGACCAGCTTTCTGCTGATCGTGATGGTCCTAGCGATCTTCGTCTTCGCGCCGATCGGGCTGCCCGCCTGGTATTGGCTGCTCGCCTCGCGCATCCTCGGCATCCCGCTGATCGCCGGCCTCTCCTACGAGGTGATCAAGTGGGCCGGCAAAAATCGCCGCAAACGCTGGGTCCGCGCCGTGATGTGGCCGGGCCTGATGCTGCAGAACCTGACCACGCGCGAGCCCGACGAGGAGCAGCTCGCGGTCGCGATCGCGGCCTTGGAGAAGGTTCTCGAGGAGGAACCGGAGGCTCGCCAGAAAGAGTCGCCGATCGAGATCGTCGCGTAGCGACGCGTTCCCGGGGAGGGCTATCCTGGTTCCCGATGGGGCGGCGAGTGGGAAGACTGGCGGTGCTCGGCGCTGTCGTGGCCGCTGCTATCGGGATTGGTGTGGGGACCGGCGCGGCCGCCTCCACCTGCCTGCGCATCAGTCTGGAGTGTGGGCCCGGACCTCTGCGGACGAGTGTGGGGGGCGAGGTTCTGCCGCGGATGCTGCCGAGGGCTGAGAGGGCCCCGGTTGCATTCCACGGTGGAGGTCGCATCTTTACTGCTAACGGTGGGCGTCCGTCTGCCCTCCGAGAAGCCGTCCTTCATATCGACCGAGACGTGTCCTTTGACATCGTCGAGCTACCGGTATGCGGATATCGGCAAGTCGCGAGGCATACGCCCGAGGGCGCCAGGGCAGTCTGCCGGGAGGCGATCCTCGGCAAGGGAAAGGCCGTCATCGACCTGGCCTACCCCGAAAACCGACCGATCACCGTCGAGACGAAAACCACTCTCTTCAACAATGGACTCAGGGACGGCGAAATACGACTGCTCCTCCACTCTCGCATCGAGGTCCCGGTCCCTCGCGCCGCGATCGCCAGGATCGGACTGCGGCCAGCTCCCCCACGCAATCCCGGTTGGATTGCCACCGTCGACGTGCCCCGAATCGGCGACGGGCACGGCACCTTGCTCGAGTTCGCGCTGGCGCTGGGAAGGAGGTTCAGCGACGACGCTGGTAGGTCTCACAGCTTCGTTTCCGCCCGGTGCCCAGATGGGAAGTTCGAGCTCGAGATGTCGAAGGCGGTATTCAAGAACGAAGCGAACACCCCCGCCGTCCCCTCGACGACCATCCTCAAAGCACGCCTGCTCGTGCCCTGCAAGCGGGGGCGCTAACGTCCCCGCTCAATGCGGCGGCACCGCCGCGTGCGTCGATGTCGGTCCTGCGCCTATCGTTGTCCCGATGATCGAATCGTTGGTCGAGCAGATAGAGGCGCGGTTCGCCGAGCTGGAGGGTCAGATGTCCGACCCCGAGGTGATCGGCGATCGGGCGCGGTATGCCGAGGTCGGCCGCGAATACCGCGAATTGCAGCCGGCGCAGGCGCTGGCGAGCGAGTACCGGACGCTGAAGGACGACCTCGAGGGGGCGCGCGAGCTGTTGGCCGAGGACGGCGACGACCCCGAGCTCCGCACGGTGGTCGAGGAGGCGCCGGGGCGCCTCTCGCAGCTGGAGGAGGAGATTCGGTTGGCGATGGTCGAGCGCGACCCCAACGACGCCAAGAACGTGCTGGTCGAGATCCGCGCGGGGACCGGCGGCGACGAGGCGGCCCTCTTCGCCGGCGACCTCTTCAAGATGCTGACCCGCTACGCGGAGACGCGCGGCTTCGGCACCGAGGTCATCTCGCAGTCGCCGGCCGAGGTCGGGGGCTTCAAGGAGGTCACCTTTGCCGTAAAGGGCGAGGGCGCCTACTCGGTCTTCAAGTACGAGGGTGGGACCCACCGCGTGCAGCGTGTGCCCGAGACCGAGTCGCAGGGCCGCATCCACACCTCGACCGCGACGATCGCGGTGCTCCCGGAGGCGGAGGAGGTCGAGGTGGAGGTCGACCAGAACGACTTGCAGATCGACGTCTACCGCTCCTCGGGACCCGGTGGCCAGTCGGTGAACACGACCGACTCGGCGGTGCGGATCACGCACAAGCCGACCGGCATCGTCGTCTCGATGCAGGACGAGAAGTCCCAGTTGCAGAACCGCGACAAGGCGATGCGGGTGCTGCGGGCCCGGCTCTACGAGCGCGAGGTCGCCGAGCAGCAGGCGAAGATCGCTTCCGAGCGCAAGGCGCAGATCGGCAGCGGCGAGCGCTCCGAGAAGGTCCGCACCTACAACTTCCCGCAGGGCCGCGTCACCGACCACCGCATCAAGCTGACCTCTCACAACCTCGACGGCGTGCTGGCGGGGGAGCTGGACGAGTTCACCGACGCCCTGACGGCGGAGGAGCGGCGCGAACGCCTCGAGGCCGCGGCGTCGGCGGCGTGAACGCAGCCGACATTCACCACGCCGGGGCGGGGCGAAAGTCGGATACGGCGATCCGCGATGCGCTCGGCGGCGCGGTCGACGCGCTGGCGGCAGCCGGAGTCGAGACGCCCCGGCTCGACGCGGAAATCCTGCTCTGCGAGGCGACGGGATGGGACCGGGCGTCGCTCGCGGCCGGCCCCGAAGACGGCGTGCCGCCGGCCGCCGCCCGCCGTTTCGGCGAGATGGTGCGTCGTCGCCTGCGGCGCGAGCCGGTCGCCTACATCGTCGGCCGTAAAGGCTTTCGCCATCTCGAGCTCGCCGTCGACCGGCGGGTGCTGATCCCGCGCCCGGAGACCGAGCTGCTCGTCGAGCTGGCGCTGGAGCTGCGACCAGGGCGGCTGCTCGACGTCGGGACCGGGTCGGGGGCGATCGCGCTCGCCGTCGCCCAGGAGCTGCCCGACTGCGAGGTGACCGCGAGCGACACTTCGGCGGCGGCGCTGGAAGTCGCCCGGGCGAACGCCGACCGGCTCGGCCTGGCCGAGCGCGTCCGGTTCGGCGAGGAAACGCTTCCGGACGGGGCCGATCGCTTCGACCTGGTCGTCGCGAACCTCCCGTACGTCAGCGAGGCGGAGTGGGGACGGCTGCAGCCGGAGGTGACCGAGTGGGAGCCGCGCGAGGCATTGCTTGCCGGCCCAGCCGGCCTCGACGCGATCCGCGCCTTCCTCGCCGAGTGCGTTCGCGGTTTGTCGGCCTATGCGCGACTAAATGCGAACGCGGTCGTCGAGGGCTCTCGGCCGGTCGTCGCCCTCGAGGTGGGCGCCGGGCAGGCCGCCGAGGTGGCCGAGCTGGTTCGCGCCGCCGGGTGGGGCAGCGTCGAGGCGCGCCGCGACCTCGCCGGGATCGAGCGGGTCGTAGTGGGGACGACGTCGGCGCCTTGACTGAAATCGTCTCATTCGAGCGCGAGGGCGCCGAGGCGACGCGAGGCGCCTTGGAGCGCACGATCGCGGCGGGCGGCGTCGCCGTCTTCCCGGCCGATGGCCTCTACGGCCTCGCCTGCGACCCGCTCGACGCGGCCGCGGTCGAGCGCATCCATCGCCTCAAGGGGCGCGACGAAGGCAAGTCCTCGGCGGTCATGTACTTCTCGCCGCTCGCGATGCGTGAGCTGATCTCGGGGCTCGGGCCGCGCACGCGCAAGGCCGTGAGCGCCCTGCTGCCCGGCCCGTTGACGCTGGTGGTCGCAAATCCGGAGCGCCGCTACCCGCTCGCCTGCCGCGAGGACCCCGAGCGGCTCGGCGTGAGGCTGATCGGCGGCCCGCTCGCCGGCGCGATGTGCTCGCTCTTTCAGACCTCGGCCAACCGGAGTGGGAAGCCCGCCCCCGGCCGCTTCGAGGAGGTGCCGGCGGAGATCGTCAGCGGGGCAGACCTGGCGATCGACGGCGGCGCCCTGACCGGCAAGCCCTCGACGGTCGTCGACCTCAGCCGCTACGACGAGAGCGGCGAGTGGAAGGTGCTGCGCGAGGGCGCGGTCGCCGGTGAGGAGCTGGAGACGACGTTACGGAAGATTTCGAGAGCCAACGCACAGAATTGACATTGGCCGAGCGCGCGAAGCGCGACACGGCCGCTAGCAGCGCTGCGCTCCGTCCCTGTAAGGCAGCCTGACGATTCGCACCGACCGGTTGTTGCGCTCGCTCGACTCGAAGAGCAGATTGCGGGGGTCGACGCGCATCACGAATGCGAAGCAGCCGCGCAGCCCGCTGACGTTGACCCACTGGCGGTCGTATTCGGCGGGGTAGACGTCCGACCAGCCGACCGAGGTCCCGAGCCGCACCCGCTTGCGGCTCGGGTCCTGGCTGCACGCCGGATAGACCCGGCGGTCGGGCGAGCGCCGCATCGCCTTGGTGCGCTCCAGGTCGCGGAAGCAGTAGAAGACCTTGGGCCCTTTGCGCACCCGCTCCAGTGGCCGGCGCCGCTCGTCGAGCGACCAGATCTCCATGCTGAGCGGGTCCTCGACCTTCCAGTAGGAGCCGCCCCAGGCGTAGCCGACGCTGAAGAAGTGGACGCGGGCATCGGTGCGGAAAATGCGAACGCCGCCCCCGACCCTGTAGATCGCCTGGT
>DASQDJ010000111.1:0-3431 GCA_035634215.1 Solirubrobacterales bacterium
CTACGGCGAGCGTCCGGGCGGCGACCCGCTGCCGCGCGCCGGCTCGCTGCCCGCCTGGAGGGAGCGCGGCCAACAGCTGGTCGCCGAGGAGGCCGCCGCCCGTGAGCTGGGCGGCCACCCGGCCGAGCGGGCGATCGTCCGTCGCGTCGAGGGACTGCTCGACCGCTTCCTCGCCGAGGAGGCGGAGCGCGAGGGGCGCTTCCAGCCGTGGCTGCTCGAGGCGCGCTTCGGCGAGGAGGAGGGCTGCGAGCGCCCGCCGCTCGACCTCGGCGAGTGGCGGCTGCACGGGGCGATCGACCGGGTCGACCGCGACCCGGCCGGTCGCGCGCTCGTCGTCGACTACAAGCTGGCCGGCGCCGTCACCCCCCGCGCCAAGTTGGAGGAGCAGGCGAAGCTGCAGCTGCAGCTCTACATGGTCGCCGTTGCCGAGCAGTGGGGCGCCGAGCCGGTCGGCGGCCTCTACCACCCCCTGCGCGGCACCTCCTCGCGCCGTCCCCGCGGCCTCGCGCTGGAGGAGGCGGCGACGGAGCTGGGCCCGTACGGGCTGGCGCGCACGGACCTGCTCGAGCGCGACGCCTTCGAGGAGCTGCTCGACGACGCGCGCCGCCGCGCCGGGGCGATCGTCGCCCGCATGCGGGGTGGCGACATCCGCCGCGACCCCGGCCCGCGGCGCGGCCTGCGCGGCCACGACGTCTGCCCGCCGTTCTGCGACTTCGCGCCGATCTGCCGCCGTGACCGGGCGCCGGTCGAGCCCCGCGAGGAGGAGGACGAGGAGCGGTGAGCGACGGCTTCTCCCCCACCCCCGAACAGGCGGAGGCGATCTCGCGCCGCGGGGACCTGCTGATCGAGGCCGGCGCCGGGACCGGCAAGACCGGGGCGATGGTCGAGCGCTACTGCCGGCTCGTCTGCGACGAGGATGCCTCGCCCGACGCGGTCCTCGCCTTCACCTTCACCGACAAGGCGGCCGCCGAGCTGCGTCAGCGGATCCGCGACGCCCTCGCCGCGCGCGCCGCCACCGGCTCCGAGCGGGCGGCCGAGCTGTTCGACGGCGTCGGCGGCGCCTGGGTGACGACGATCCACGGCTTCTGCAACCGGCTGCTCGCGGGGCATCCGGTGGCCGCCGGCATCGACCCCGGCTTCCGCGTGCTCGACGCCGCCGAGAGCGAGCGGGTCGCCCGCGAGGCGTTCGACGAGGCCCTCGAAGCGTTCCTCGCCGCCGGCGAGCCCGCGCGGGAGCGAACCGTGGCCGCCTTCGACGTCGGCGGCCTGCGCGCGGTCGCGGTCGGCGTCCACGCCGAGCTGCGCAGCCGCGGAGTCGCCACGCCCGCACTCCCCGAGCCGCCGGCGCCCGACCTCGACGACGCCCTGCGCCGCCTCGGCGAAACCGCGGAGGCGACGCTCGCCGAGCTGAAGGAGAGCGATCCGAACCGCGAGCTGGTCGAGCGCGCCGTCGCGCTGGCCGCGAGCGCTTCGTCCCCCCCTCCTCTCGACGAGCTCGTCGCCCTGCGCAGTGAGAGCTCGGCGCGCTCGATTGCCGCCTACCGCGAGGCGATCGACGCGGCCGTGGCGCGAGTCGCCGAGGCGGGCGAGGGGGGCGTCGCCTACCGCCACGTCGGCGAGCTGCTCGAGCTCTTCTCGGGGCGCTTCGAGGCCGCCAAGGAGCGGCGCGGCGCGCTCGACTTCGAGGATCTCCAGATCCGCGCCGTGCGGCTGCTCGAACATGGCGAGCTGGGCGACTCCTACCGGCGCCGCTTCAGCCACCTCATCGTCGACGAGTTCCAGGACACCAACCGGCTGCAGCTGCGCCTGATCGAGGCGCTGCGCGGCCCGATCACCGAGCTGGTCGTCGTCGGCGACGAGCTGCAATCGATCTACGGCTTTCGCCACGCCGACCTCGACGTCTTCCGCGAGCGGCGCGCCGCCGCGGAGGCGAGCCCCGACGCCACCGCGATGGCCCTCAGCGGCAACTTCCGCTCGCGTCCGGAGGCGATCGCCGCCGTCAACGCGATCGGCGAGAAGCTGCTCGGCGAGAGCTACCGGCCGCTCCGGGTCGGCGCCGTGCCGGCCGAGCCCGCGCCGCCGGGCGACGGGCCGGCGGTCGAGCTGCTCCTCACCGGGCGCGACGGCTGGGACGAGGAGGGCATCGAGCTGGCGGCCGCCACCGACGCCACCACGCCGCCGGCCCTGCTCGCCGAGGCGCGCTTCCTCGCCGGGCGGCTGCGGGCGCTGGCCGACGCCGGGATTCCGCGCGGCGAGATGGTCGTCCTGCTCCGCGCCTTCACCCACCTCGACGCCTACGAGGACTCGCTCGAACGCGCCGGCCTGCGGCCCTACGTCGTCGGCGGGCGCGGCTACTGGTCCCAGCAGCAGGTCGCCGACGTCTGCGCGCTGCTGGCGGCGATCGCCAACCCGCTCGACGACCAGGCCCTGTTCGGCGCGCTCGCCTCACCGGCCTGCGGCGTCGCGCCGGACACGCTCTGGCTGCTGCGTGCCGCCGCGGGCCGGCGCCATCACGTCTGGCCGGCGCTGGAGCGGATTGGCGGCCGCGAGGCGGCGGAGTTGAGCGAGCCGGAGCGCCTCGAGGAGATCGAGGCGGGCGACCGCGCCCTGCTGCGGGAGTTCCACGCGACCCTCGAGTCGCTGCGCGAGCGGGCGCCCCGGCTGCCGATCGCCGAGCTGATCGACAGCGCGGTGAGCGAGACGGGATACGACCTGGCGGTGCTGGGCCGGGCCGCCGGTGAGGCGCGCTTCGCCAACGTCCGCAAGCTGATGCGGCTCGCCGCCGAGTTCGAGGCGCGCGAGGGGCGCGACCTGCGCGGCCTGCTCGACTTCCTGGCCACGCGTGTCGACGCCGATGCCGACGCGCAGGCGGCGAGCGCCGTCGAGGGACACGACGGGGTGCGGATCATGACCGTCCACGGCGCCAAGGGCCTCGAGTTCGGCGTCGTCGCGGTCCCCGGCCTCTCGCGTCGCCTGCTGGCGGGCGCCCGGGCGCCGCTGCTGACGGTTGGCCGCGAGCAGCCGTCGCCGCGCGTCGGCATGCAGCTGCGCCGCCTCGGGGCGCCGGCGATCAACCTCTACGCCCACCGCGAGCTGCGCGAGGAGGCGCAGCGCCGCGAAGCCGAGGAGGAGCTGCGGCTCTTCCACGTGGCGGCGACGCGGGCGAAGCAGCGGCTGATCCTCAGCGGCGTCGCCGCCCCACAGCCAGCCCGTGCCAACGGGCCGGGGACGCCGATCGTCGAGCGGATCGTCGACGCCTTCGGGATCGACCGCGAGCGCGACTCGACGGTCGCGGTGCCGGCGCCGCTGCCCCGCGAGGGCCTGGACGCGGCCTTCGAGCCGGCCGAGATCGCGGTCCGCGACAACCTCTCCTCCGCCGAGCGGGCGGCCGAGCTGACGACGACCCGCCGGCCGCCGGCCGACGGCCGCGA
>DASQDJ010000112.1:0-7618 GCA_035634215.1 Solirubrobacterales bacterium
GGTAGAGGCTGCCCCTGGCCGCCGAGTGAATGTGGACGAGGCGCGGGCCCCGCCGCAGCGACCAGCGGAGGAGGTGAGCGACGCCGCCGAGGAAGGCGGCGACCCTGGCCAAGGGCCGCGCCGACCGATAGGTGACGATCATCTCGAGGTCGTAGCGTCGCGCCAAGGGCGAATCGAGGAGACCGCGCAGGACGGCCGCCATGCCACCGCCTCGCGCCGGAGCCGGGCCCAGCTGTGCGACCGATATGCGCCTGGAAGGAGGTCCGATCGAGTCCATGGCACCGCGCCAGCCGAGCCGAGCGCCAATGATAGTGTCGGCGCCGATGAGCCGGCGCCAACCGGGGCGACTCCGCAAGGCGCTTCGCGAGGTGTCCGCCGGCTATTCGGCGATCGCCGGTCGCACGATCGACTTCGAACCGCAGCCGCTCGGCCGCAACGTCGACCCGGACGGCATCGCCGGCTACTACAGCGATCTGCGCCACAAGACCGTCGGGGCCGTCGGCGCCGTCGGCGGCCTCCCCGTCAACGCCTTCGGAGACGTCAACGACTGGGTGATCGAGGTGGCTCAGGCCGCGCTCGGCTTCTGGGAGCGGCGCCTCGAGGGCGAGCCGGTCGAGCGCGAGTTCCTCTTCCTCGCCGACTGGCTGCTCGAGAACCGCGACGAGGAGCCGCGCGGCGTCGTCTGGCGCATCGACGTGCCGGTTCCCAAGTACGGGCAGCGACCCGGCTGGATCTCCGCCATGGGACAGGGGCAGGCGATCTCCGTGCTGTTGCGCGCCCACCGGCTGAGCGGCGACGAGCGGTACCTCGAGGCGGCCAGAGGAGCGTTGCCGGCCCTCTGCCGCCCGGTTCGGGAAGGCGGCACGCAGAGCTCCATCGACGGCCACCCGGTGCTGGAGGAGTACCCGACGGACCGGCCCTGCGCGGTCCTGAACGGCTGGATCTTCGCCCTCTTCGGGGTCCACGAGCTGGCAGTCGCCGACGACGACGCGACGGCCCGCGAGCTCTTCCGGCGCAGCGCCTCCGGCCTGCTCGAGCTACTGCCCCGCTACGACGTCGGCTGGTGGTCGCTCTACAGCCTCTACGACCACGGGCGGCGCGATCTCGCCAAGCCCTTCTACCAGCGACTCCACCCCGAGCTGCTCGACGGCCTGGCGCTGATCCACCCCGATCCCCGGCTGGCCGAGTACGCGGAGCGATGGCGAGCTCAGTACACGGCGCGCAACGTCGCGCGCGCCTCCTTCGACAAGGTCGGCTTCCGGCTCTACCGGGCGCTCAGGTAGGGGCGCCGCGACGCGGCTCCATGCAGACGCCGGCGAGGAAGACGCCGGCGGTGAGCGGCGCGACGTACTCGAGGCTGCCGTTGACGACGGCGAAGGCGAGGATCGGGAGCAGGATCAGCGCCCGCGCGCCGCTGCGCAGCACGCCCGCCCAGAGGCCGATCCAGGCAGCGAAGCCGACCACGCCGAGCTGGACCAGCACCTCGACGATGTCGCTGTGGCCGACGATCGCCGAGCCGAGGGCGGCGAGCTCGAATTCGATCGTCGACCGCAGCCCGGTCCCGAAGACCCAGGCGGCCGGCCCCGCCGCCCCCCATGCGTCGAACGCGATCTCCCAGATTTCGCCACGTCCCGAGCCCGCCGTCGCGAAGGACGAGAACTCGTCCGGGTGGGCGCTGAAGCGGGCGCTGATCACGTCGAGGCCGCCGGCGGCGACGGCGACCGCGCCGACGATGCCGAGGACCAGCAGCGCCCGCGCGCGGTTGGTGGCCTGGACGAGATAGATGACGAGGATCACGGCGAGGCCCAGCAGCGCCGAGCGGACGCCGGTGAGCGCGACCGGCACGGCGCCGAGCGAGAAGAAGGCGAGCTGCATACCCGTGTGGCGCACCGTCAGCCCGGCGGCGGCGACGATCATCGCCATCAGGGCCAGCGCGTGGGGGCCCTCAGCCGCGAATCCGAGCCGCTCCCCGGCTTCGTAGTAGGTCGAGATGGCGCCGGCGCCGGCCGCGACGACGCCGAGGTGGAAGATCATCGCGGCCAGGCAGCTGGCGAGCATCGGGACCTTCAGCGCCGGCAGCACGTCGCGTGCGCGCTCGGTCGAGACGGCGAGGACGATCGCCGGGAAGACGATGTACTTCGCGGCCTGGATCGCCTGTTCGCCGTCGGCGATGTAGACGGCGTGCGCGAGCACGACGGCGATGAAGACGGCGCTCGCGATCGGCAGCAGGGGCGAGCGGAAGGCAAGTGGCCAGACCATGTAGAGGAGGGCGCCGACGGCGATCGCAGCGGTGGTGGTCCCGATCGCCTTGGGGAGCAGGCCCTCGACGATCACCAGCCAGGGCAACGCCGCGAAGGCCGGGATCGCCGCGCCCGCCGCGCCGAACCGCATCACCGCGATGCCCAGCGCGAGCGTCACCATCGCGGCCCCCGCCAGCGCTGGCGAGCGGGCGATCAGCACCCCGGTCACCGTTGCGGCCGCGGTCGCGACCGCGGCCAGCGTCGTCGTGCCGATGGGGCGTTCCAGCGCCAGGCCCCTCACCGCTCCCTCCCAGCCGCGACGCAGCGCTCGACGAAAGCGGCAACCGCGCCCGCGACCGCCGGCCAGGCCTCGCCGGCAGGCGGGCGCAGGCTCTCGGCCGCCCAGGGCCCGGCAACGTGCTGGGCGACACGGACGGGCGCCTCCGGATCCTCCGGCGCGACGGAGAGCCACCCAGGCTTGTCGCTCACGTAGGCGGCGAGGGCGTCGTCCGCCGTGCCCTTGGTGACGGCAAGACGCGGTATCGGCAGAGTCGAGTACTGCACAGCCTTGCTCGGGAGCTGGTCGGGATTGTGGTTTCCGACTACCAGCGCGAGGTCGCTCTCGGCCGCATGCCGGACCGCCTCCCGCCAAGGATAGGAGGGATGCCGCTCGATTTCCACGCTGGGCGGAGGGCCGTCGAGCATGCCGGCGAAATCGTCGCCGAATTGCGACATCACCACCCGCTCCCACCTGCCCGAGTCGCCGAGGTTGCGAAGCAGCGGGCCCAGGTCCAGGCGGTAGCTCGAGAGCATCCCGAAGTGGACGAGCCGCAGCACCGAGGGATCGCGGTCGGGCGCCGCCGCCCCGGCCAACTCCTCGGGCAGCGGGTCATAGCCGTTGGGGCGCACGATGGTCGGGAGCCCCGGGAACAGCGCGGTCAGCCTGTCGGCCTGCTGCGCGGTGGTCAGTACGCCCCCGGCCGCCCCCTCCCAAAGGCGGCGCTCCTCGCGGCGGCCGCGCCACAGCGACAGCCCGCGGCTGTAGGGAGCCGGGTTGGTGAGGATCCACGGATCGCCCTCGTCGATGACGTACGGGATGCCGGCGGCGGCGAGCCGGCGGGCCGCGTAGACCAAGGGCGACACCGGATGCCCGATCAGCAGGGCGGCGTCGCACTCGGGTTGCCACCGCGCCAGGCGCTTGACGCTCCACGGCTCCCACTTGTCCAGGAGGGCCCGGTCAACGGCCGCGGCGGCGAGCCGCCGCGGCGCATTGGAGCCGCCGCTCCCGGAGGCGCCTCCCGTCGGCATCGAGGCGGGCGGCGCGATCAGCTCGACCTCCCAGTCCTCGGCGAGGCGCTCCGCCAACCGCCGCGTCCTCTCGCCCCTGGGCGCGAGGGGACGGTGGGCATGCAGGGAAACGACGGCCAGGCGCCGCCCGGTGGCCACGACCGGTCGTCAGCCGCCCCCGGCGACCGCCGCGGCGCCGGGGGCCACCGAGCTGACGGAGATCATCCAGCCGAGGACGTGGGAGCGGCCCTTGCGCAGGGCGGCCGCGGCGCGATGGACGAGCGAGTCCGCGTAGAGCAGCCAGCCGAGGTGGTAAGAGCGGCACTCGCGCAGGACCTCGAGCCCGTCGGGCGCGGCGTCGGTTCGATCGCGCCGCGGCGAGGGGCCCAGGGAGCGGGCGATCGTGCCCAGGAAGTTTCCTCGGGAGAGCCCGTAGGGGCCGTCGGCGTCGCTGCCGCGCCGTTGGATGCAGCGGTTGATCAGCGGTGGGTCGCGATCGACCATGTCGATGCCGAGCTCGTTGGCGCCGGCGAGCCAGTTGAGGCCGAGGCAGAGGGGCTCCGCGAAGCCGCCGACCCCAAGCCGTTCGAGCTCCATCAGGCCGAGGAACGCCATCCCATCCTGGTGGACCGAGTAGACCGGGTAGCCCTCGAGGACCCGGCGCGAGCGGGTGGAGTAAAGCCACCACCACTGCCCGAGCGGCCCCTGCGCCTCGACGATTCTCTCCGCCACGCGAGCCAGCGCGGCCGGCGGCTCGTCGCCCGTCGCCAAGTGGAGGGCCGCGAGGCCGTGAAGGGGATACACCTGCGAGGCGAAGTGGGTGAACCTCGATTCGACCATCGCCCGCCGCGGCAGCGCGCGGCGCGCCGGGGTCGCCCGGAAGACGTCCGCGCCGGGCCGGAAGCGCCGCAACAGCTCGGCGGCGCACTCCGCGGCGGCGCGCATCGCCTCGTCCCGCTTCGCCGGATACGCCTCGCCGCCGACGACCAGGCCGTGGAGGACCTGGCCGAGCTCGCCGCTCGGACGGCTTGCGGGCTCGACCGCGGCGAGCTTCGCCAGCACGGCCTCACCCCGGCCGTCCCCGGCGAGGGTGGAGGCCCAGACCAGGTTGGCCTGCTCCCCCGGGACGCCCCGCCCAGCGACCGCCCGGTGGGCGCCGTCCATCGCCTTACCGAGCGGCAGCACGGAGTCGGCCGGCCGGCGCGCCTGGGCGAGGATCCCGACCAGCGAGACGGTCGAGTAGAGGACGTTGGGCTCGCGGTTGGCGTAGGCGCCGTCCCTGACGACCGTCTTGTGCGAGAAGAGGCCGCTGTCCTCGTCGAGCATCCGCGGCAGGACCTCGAGAGAGAGCGCCGCGAGGTCGGCGAGGTTCTCGTCCATGCGCTCCAGCGCCTGCGCCGCACCGCCCGTCACGCGCCCAAGATATCCGAAGCGGCGGATCGCTCCCAGGCGGCGCGGCCTCGGCGCGGCCGACCGTCGCCGTGCCTACACTTGCGCGCATGAAGATCGGGATCGTCGGCCTCGGCTACGTCGGCCTGCCGCTCGCCGTGGCCTTCGCGGAAGCAGGGCACGAGGTCGTCGGCCTCGACGCCGACAACCGCAAGATAGAGGCGCTGAACGCGGGGCGAAGCTACATCGAGGACATCCCCGACGCGGCGCTGCAGCCGCTCGGCGACCGCCTGCGGGCCACGCCGCGCCACGCCGACCTCGCCTCTTGCGACGCCGTCGTCATCTGCGTTCCCACCCCGCTGACCAGCTCGCGTGAGCCGGACCTGACCTACCTGCTCGACGCCGCCTCGGGGCTCTCCCAGGTCCTGCAGGCCGGGCAGCTCGTCGTGCTCGAGTCGACGACCTACCCCGGCACCACGCGCGAACGGCTGGTGCCGATCCTCGAGGAGTCGGGGATGTCGGCGGGGCGGGACTTCCACGTCGCCTTCTCGCCGGAGCGGATCGACCCGGGCCGGACCGACTACACGGTGCGGACCACGCCGAAGCTGGTCGGCGGCCTGACCGACGTCTGCACCGAGCGGGCCCACGACCTCTACGCGCTGATCTGCGATCGAGTCGTCGTCCTCTCCAGCCCCGAGACGGCGGAGCTCTCGAAGCTGCTCGAGAACATCTTCCGCTCGGTCAACATCGCCCTCGTCAACGAGCTGGCCCAGCTCTGCGATCGGCTCGAGATCGACGTCTGGGAGGTCGTCGACGCCGCGGCCACCAAGCCCTTCGGCTTCATGCGCTTCGATCCGGG
The DNA here is from genome assembly GCA_035634215.1 of Solirubrobacterales bacterium. Lineage (GTDB taxonomy): Bacteria > Actinomycetota > Thermoleophilia > Solirubrobacterales > 70-9 > VRUE01. The sequence goes on from DASQDJ010000112.1 coordinate 5,776, forward strand.
CCCGGGGATGGGCGGCCACTGCCTGCCGGTCGACCCCTTCTACCTGGCGTTCAAGGCCCGCGAGCACGACTTCTATCCGGAGTTCATCGAGCTGGCCGGGAAAGTCAACCAGGACCAGCCCGCGTTCTGCGCGGAGCGGATCCAACGCGCCCTCAACGACGCGGGCAAGCCGGTCAACGGCTCGAGCATCCTGATTCTCGGGGTCAGCTACAAGGCGGGGATCGGCGACGTCCGCGAGTCGCCGGCGCTGAAGATCGTCGAGCACCTGCGCGAGCTGGGCGGCGACGTCTCCTACCACGACCCGCACGTCCCCGAGCTCGGGGACCTGGGCCTCGCGTCGGTCGACCTCGAGGAGGGCCTGCGCGACGCCGACGCGGTCGCGATAGTCACCGCCCATCCGGGCGTCGACTACGAGGAGGTCGTCTCCCGCGCGGCGCTCGTCGTCGACTTCCGGGGCGTGACCCGGCAGATCGCCGCGAAGAACCTCGTCCGGCTCTAGGCCGGGCTCGGGCCGGGCTCCCGCCGCGGCACCAGCACGAGCCGCTTGAACTCGGCGACCAGCACGCCGTCCTGGTTGAGCACGCGCGTGTGGACCTTGACGACGCCGCGGTCCGGTTTCGAGGAGGACGGCTTGACGTCGAGCACCTCGGTCTCGCAGAAGAGCGTGTCGCCGTGGAAGACGGGGTTGGGATGGCTGAGGTCTTCGGTCGCCAGGTTGGCGATCGCCTTGCCCGAGACGTCGGAGACCGACATGCCGAGGGCGAGCGAGTAGACGAGCGGCCCGACCACCACGTTGCGGCCCTGCTGGGAGCCCTTGGCGTAGACGTCGTTGATGTGGAGCGGGTGGTGGTTCATCGTGATCAGGCAGAAGAGGTGGTCGTCCGCCTCGGTCACGGTCTTCGCCGGCCAGTGCTTGTAGACGGCGCCCACCTCGAACTCCTCGAGGTAGCGGCCGTAGCTGTGTGCGCCGCTCGCCTCGCGCTCGGCCTGGTCGGTGGTCAGCTCGTACTTCTGCTCGCTCATCGGCGGTGAGTCTCCTGTCGTTCGCGGGCGGGCGATGCTAACCCAACCGGCCCCACGGCGGCGGAAATGCGGAAGCGGCCGGCCGGGAGTCGAGCGAGTCCCGGCCGGCCGCCGAAACGGCTGAGCCCGGTGCTAGCCCGTCAGCGTGACGGCCCAGCGCACCGAGCCCCAGTTGTTCGGGCCGTTGTTCGGATCCGCCTCGAGCGAGATCAGCTCGCCCGCGGCGAACGTCTCACTGCCGGTGCTCGCGCAGGTCGTGCTGCCCTCGGGCACGGTGCAGGTGACGGCGGTGCTGCCGCCGTTCTTGTGGATCGTGAACGTCCAGCTCTGGGTGCCCGAGCCGTTGTTGGGGTTGTTGCCGATTTTCACGGTCAGGTTCGCGACCGCCCCCGCGACCGGCACGATCTGTTGGACGTTGCTCTCGGTGCTCGAGGCCGCGCTGGTCAGGAACGGACCGAGGTAGCTGGTCGACGAGGCGCTCGGGGCATTCGCGGTCGTGAACCCGGCGAGGAGCATGCGGCTCGCTCCGGGCGAACCGGTGGTCCCGGTCGCACCGGTCGCACCCGTCGCGCCGGCCGAGCCGGCGGAGCCCGTAGGTCCGGTCGGCCCCTCGGGACCGGTCACGCCCTGCGGGCCTTGGGGTCCCTGCGGGCCGGTGGGACCGTCAGGACCGGTAACGCCCTGGTCGCCGGTCGGTCCCTCGGGACCCGTCACGCCAACCGGGCCCTGCGGACCGGTCGGGCCCTCGGGGCCGGTGACGCCCTGCTCGCCCGTGACGCCCTGCGGACCTTGCGGCCCGGTGACTCCTTGATCGCCGGTC
>DASQDJ010000113.1:0-3318 GCA_035634215.1 Solirubrobacterales bacterium
GCCGGGCGTGTCGGCGCGCCGGAAGCCGACCGCGAGCCCGGCGAGCGCCGCGACCAGCACGGCGATCAGGAACGGCCAGCCGAGATGCGCCCAGAGCTCGCCGCCCAGCGCTTCGCCGAAGGCCGCGCCGTCGAGCGCCCGCTGCAGGTAGGCGGTCCAGACGTCGGCCGTCCAGAGCGGCTCGGCGCTTTCGTCGTGCGTCGCCAGGATCGGGATCTGGATCGCGGCGGCGGTCGCGAAGGCGCCGACGATCGCCAGGTCGCGGCGGTCGCGAACCGCCAGCGCCCGCAGCGCCGCGATTGGCGCCAGCAGCAGGATCCCGGGGTTGCTGAGGCCGGTGACCGCGATCAGCAACGCGCCGAGCAGCGCGCCGGGCACGGTCGGCGGGCGCCAGAGCAGCAGCCAGAAGACGGCGAACAGCAGATACCAGGAGACGTAGGAGGCGGAGGCGACCGACTCCAGCCCGGCGACGGGCACGAGCACGGCGACGACGGCCAGGGCGCCGCGCAGCCAGGGGTCGCGGATGTGCCCTGAGGCGCCGTGCCAGACGGCGAGCCCGCCGACCGCGACCAGGGTCGCCGAGAGGACCGAGATCGCGGCGGCCGCGTCGGCGAGCGGCACGCCCGCCGCGGCCTCGGCGATCAAGCGCGGGACGAGGACGAGGTATTCGGCGTAGGGCTCGAGGATCGCGTCGGCCGTCCCTTCCAGCAGCGCCGCCTGCAGGAACACCAGCCCGTCCTCGGCCCAGATCGAGTCGAGCGCCGTCGACAGCCCCACCCGCAGCAGTTGCAGGAAGACCGCCAGCACGAGGAGCGAGCCGACCAGCAGCGCCCGCTCCCACCGCGGCCCCGGGGCGCGGGCGACGGGAGCGGCGGGGAACAGCGACTCGTCGAGCCGCGCCCGCAGCGCCTGCCAACGGCTCACAGGTCCTCGGCGATGCGGGGGGCGTCGCGGTTGAAGATCCAGGCGGCGAGGACGCAGGTGACGACGAAGATCGCCGCCGCCGGCACCAGGCCGGCCCAGCCGCCGGCGATGTCGGTCGCGGTGGGCGCGGCGGGATCGAGCACCCAGACGCGGATCTGCTCGAAGATCGGCGCCAGCGGGTTGATCAGGAGCAGGTCCCTGTATGCCTCCGGGACGATCTCGATCGGATAGATCACGGGCGTCGCGTAGAAGAGCACCTGCGAGAGGACGGCCCAGATGATCATCACGTCGCGGAAGCGGACGTAGAGGACCGAGAGCAGCACGCTGACCGCGGTGGTGAAGACGAAGAGCGCCAGCAGCCCGACCGGGAAGAGCAGCCAGCTCCAGGTCGGGTCCACTCCCCAGAGGAGGACGAAGGCGAGGACGACGAGCAGGTTGAGGCAGAGGTTGAAGAAGGCGGTGAGGACGACGGCGAGCGGGATGACCAGCCGCGGGAACTGGGTCTTGCGCACGACGCCCTCCTGGCCGACGACCGACCCGACCGCCGCCTGCGTCGCTTCGGAGAAGAAGGTGAAGAGGACGATGCTGAGCAGCAGCAGCACGGCGTAGTTGGGCACGTCGCTGCCGAGCCGGATGATCTTGGTGAAGACGAAGAGGAGGACGGCGAAGAGGAGCAGCGGCCGCACCAGCGACCAGACGTAGCCGAGCACGGTGCCGAAGTAGGTCCGCTTGAACTCGGTCGAGGCCATCAGCCAGAGCAGGTCGAAGAAGCGGCGCGGGCCGCCGGCCAGCGCCGAGGGCCCCTTGACCTCGCGCAGCTCGGGGACGGCGCCGACCTCGCTCACCGGGCCTCCGTCCCGTCGGCGGCAACCGACTCGATCTCGTGCTCCAGCGCCAGGACGCCGCCGGTGTTGACCGTCCCGAAGACGACGAAGTCGGCGGCGGCGTGCGCGTAGAGCGAGACCTCCTCGTGGACGGCCGGCCGGTTCTGGTGGACGCCGCAGTGCACGTAGTAGTGGCCGGGCGCCAGCGGGTTCGCGAGCTCGGCTCGAACCAGGATCCGCTCGCCGGCGGCGATCTCGTCGCCGGCGCGGCCGTGCAGTTCCTCGCCGAATTCGAAGATGCCGACCCCGTCGGCGTTGGCCACGATGAAGCCGATGCCGAGGCCCGAGGCCGGGCGCTCGATCTCCAGCTCGGCCCGCAGGCGCAGCCGCTCGCCGCGCTCGACCGCCGAGACGCGCTCGCCGGCCGCGTCCTCGAACCAGGCGCCGAGCAGCCGCGCTCCCTTGGCCGTCGTCGGCGCCGCTTCGTGCCCCAGGTCGGACTCGGGCTGGAAGTTGAGCCGCAGGTACTGGCGACCGATCTCGGCCGGGTCGCCGATCTGGCGGATCTCGCCGCCGCCGATCAGCATCGCCCGGTGGCAGTACTCCTCGACCGTGGTCATCTCGTGGGTGACGAGGACGATCGTCTTGCCTTCGGCTTTCAGCTCGCGAAAGGCGTCGGAGCACTTCTGCTGGAAGGCCGCGTCGCCGACCGCGAGCACCTCGTCGATCAACATGATGTCGGCGTCGGCCTGGAGCATCACCGAGAAGGCGAGCCGGACCAGCATCCCCGACGAGTAGTTCTTCAGCTTCAGGTCGGCGAAGTCGCGCAGCTCGGCGAAGTCGAGCACCGCGTCGAGGCGGCGCCGCGTCTCCTGCGGAGTCAACCCCATCATCACGCCGTTGAGGACGACGTTTTCGCGCGCCGTCAGCTCCGTGTTGAAGCCGACGCCCAGCTCGATGAAGGGGGCGAGGCGGCCGGCCATGCGGATCGTCCCGGCGTCGGCCCGGTAGATGCTGGCGAGCAGTTTGAGCAGCGTGCTCTTGCCCGAGCCGTTGCGCCCGACGATGCCGAAGAACTCGCCCTGGTGGACGTCGAAGGAGATTCCGTCGAGCGCCCGCAGCTCGCGGTAGTCGCGAGCCGCGAAGGGGCGCACCATTCGCTCCTTCAGCGAGTCGACCCGGTGGGTCGGGATCCGAAATGACTTCTCGAGGTCGCGCACCTCGATGACGGTGTTCTTGGCGTCGCCGGCCACGAGCGGCCCGACCTTACAGCCCGTGCGGGCTAGCCACGGCGGCGCCGCCGCAGCGCCAGCGCCTCGCGGGCCGGGATGTCGAGCCGGGGAACGGGGCCGAGCTGGCGCCGCTCGAGCCCCGCGGCGTCGCGCCAGCCGCGCAGGCGACCGGCCAGGCCCCTGGCGGTGCGGTCGCGCAGCAGCTGCCCGGCGCAGATCGCCGCCTCGCAGGCCAGCGCCCGCGCCGCCGGGCCGGGCCGCGACAGGACCCCGTAGCGGCGCAGCATGTAGCCGCGGCTCCAGCCGGTGTGGGCGTACTTGGAGCCGCTGCCGGGGCC
>DASQDJ010000114.1:0-4302 GCA_035634215.1 Solirubrobacterales bacterium
GATGCGGTAGGCGACGGCGTTCTCGTCGACCAGCGAGAGGAAGGCCTCGAGGCTGTTCGTCAACTGCTCGGCCGGTGGCAGGTCGGGGTCCGGCTCGGTCTGTTGCCGCAGCTGCTCGGCCCAAGCGCTCAGCGTCGCCTCGAAGTAGGCCTGCTTGCTCGGAAAGTAGTGGTAGAGCAGCGCCTTAGAGATGCCCACCTCGGCGGCGATCCGGTTCATCGAGAGCTCGTCGTAGGGATGGCTGGTGAAGAGCTCGGCGCCGCGCTCTAGCAGCTGGCGGCGCCGCTCGTCGACGTCCAGGCGGCGGTAGGCGGGTTCGGCCATTGGCATGGATTGTAACGGCTTATTGACCGTTGGTTGACAAGATTGCTACGGTCTGTTGACCAATGGTCAATAAGCAATCGATAGGAGAGACGATGTACAGCGACAGACTTGATCAACCGGCAGACAATGGGGAGGGCGCTTCTCGTCCCGGGGCCTATGACCCGATTTCCAGGATTGAGTTCGAGCGTGTCTTCGGTGGACGCGTACTCGCCTGGATCGGCGGCTTCGCCACTTTGCTCGGCCTCGTCTTTCTGATGCGCAGCGCCGTGGACAGCAGCTGGTTCACGGAGGAGATCCGCACCCTGATGGCCGCGTTCGGCTCCCTCCTGCTGCTCGGGCTCGGCGTCTGGCTGCACGAAAAGAAGGGGCGCCTCGAGGCCGCCCGCATCGCGGTGGCCGTCGCAATCCCGGGCCTCTATGCAACGGCCGTCGTCGCCACCCAGGCCTACGACCTGATCTCGCCCGTCCTTGGCTTGGAGGCGGCAGCACTGATTGGCGTCGTCGGCGTGGCGATCGCGGTCCGCTGGTCCTCGATGCTCGTCGGCAGCGTCGGGATACTCGGTGCCCTGGCCGCGCCGATACTCGTCGGAACGGCCAGCGAGGGGGGTTCCATCGCCTTCGTTGCCTTGGCACTTGCCGCCGGCGTCGGCGTTCTGCTCTGGCAGCGGTGGAACTGGCTTGCGCTCGGCGCTTTCGTCATCTCAGCTCCACAGCTGATTGCCTGGATCGGCTCCAGCGGCTTCATCGTCTTCGAGGGCGATCCGAATCCCAGTGAGCCTACGGTGCTGGTTCTCGCGGTTCTGGCCGGATTCTGGGTGCTCTACGCCGCCGCGGCCTTCGGTTACGAGCTGCGGGCCCGAGGCGAAGAGAAGCTTCCGGTCTCGTCCTGGCTGCTGCTCCTCTGCAGCAGTGTGTTCGTGTTCCTCGCCGGCTGCATCGTCGCTGGTGAGGATTCGGAGCTCGCCTTGAACTCCTGGATCTTCGGCTTTGCCGCTGCCCACTTCCTGCTCGGCGGCGCCGCGATCCGTTCCGGCGTCCACCGGGAAATCGGGTCGCTCCTGAGCGCGGGAGGAATCGCTCTCGGCAGCATCGGCCTGGCCAACGTCTTCGACGGACCGATGCTGGTGGCTGTCTGGTCGGCGATGGCAACGGCGTTGGCGTACATGGCGACGCAGGTGGACCGTGCCCCCGCCCCGGCACTCTCCGATGCGCAGCGGCTGTTGCTCACGGCGTTCGGGTTCCTCGGCCTTGCGTTCGTGCACATGCTGGTCGTCGAGGCTCCGCCCTCCGCGATCGCGGTGGGAGTCGACGATCTCGGCGCCTCCCTGGTGGCGATCGCCTGCTGCGCCGGCGGGGCGCTCGCCTGTTGGCGCTGGGGTCGTCAGGTCGAGCCCCATGCCGCAACGGTGGCGGGCTTCGTCGGCGCCGCCGGGTTCGTCTACCTCGGCTCGGTCTCGATCATCGACATGATCGGCTCCGATGCCGGCGGCGAAGCCCGCGAGATCGGCCAGGCTTGGCTCTCGGCCTTCTGGGCGGCAACTGGCCTCGGAGCGGTCGTCTGGGGCATGGTGCGGAGGTCCGTGAACGTTCGCCTCGGCGGCCTGGCGCTGCTGATGGTCGCGATCGCGAAGGTCTGGACCTACGACCTGGCTGAGTTGGAAGAGCTCGCCAGGGCGCTTTCGTTCGTCGCCCTCGGCCTGCTGTTGCTGGCCGGCGCCTTCGCCTACCAGCGATTCAAGCCGGAGGAAGAGGCGGAGGAAGTCGAAGAGGCTGAGGAGGGGTCGCCACAGGTCTACCCGTAAGCCCGGCGAGCGGGAGCCGCAGGCAGCTGTATAGCCTGCGGTTCCCGCGGCCCGCGCCGCACTGTCAAGCCGAAAACCGGAGGACCTCAGCCAATGTTCGTCTCCAAGGCCGCCGTCGTCGGCGGCGGCACCATGGGCGGCGAGATCGCGCAGGCGATCGCCGCCGCCGACATCCCCGTCGTCGTCAAGGACATCGACCAGAAGTTCGTCGACGCCGCGCTCGACAAAGCCCGGGCGGTCACCGAGGGCCAGCTGGGCCGGCTCGTCAAGAAGGAGAAGCTGACCCAGGAGGAGGCCGACGCCCGCCTCGCCGAGGTGATGGGGCGGATCACGGGGACGACGAGCTACGCCGAGTTCGCCGACGTCGACTTCGTCGTCGAGGCGGTTCCTGAGCGGATGGAGATCAAGCAGGCGGTCTTCCGCGAGCTCGACGCGGCGACGCCCGGGCACGCGATCCTCTCCTCGAACACCTCGTCGCTCTCGATCGCGGAGATCGGCGAAGCGACGCTGCGGCCCGACAAGGTCGTCGGCTTCCACTTCTTCTACCCGGCCTCGGTGATGCCGCTGGTCGAGGTCGTCGCCGGCGAGGACAGCTCGGCCGAGACCGCGACCGCCGCCTACAACTTCGCGCAGGCGATCCGCAAGCAGCCGATCGTCTGCGGCGAGGTGCCGGGCTTCGTCGTCAACCGGATCCTGATGGCGACGATCGGCGAGATTTGGCGCGCCCAGGAAGACCAAGGGCTGTCGCTGCAGAAGATCGACGCGGCGATCGCCGCGGCCAAGGTCGCCCCGATGGGGCCGTTCTTCCTCACCGACCTGCTCGGCCTCGACACGGTTCTGCATGTCGCCGAGCACCTGGCCGACTCCTACGGCGAGGGCTTCTACGTCCACAAGGGGCTGCGGCAGCTGGTCTCCGAAGGCAAGCTCGGCGCGAAGAGCGGCGGCGAGGGGTTCTTCAAGGACGGGGAGCAGACGATCCCCGGCGACGCCGAGCCCGACGCCGAGGAGCTGGTCGCGATGTTCACCGGCCGCGCTCTGATCGAGGCCTGCCTGCTGGTCGAGGAGGGCGTCTGCTCGGTCCGCGACATCGACCTGGGGATGATGGCCGGCGCTGGCCTCGACCCGCGCAAAGGCCTCTTTCCGCCGTTCTGGAAAGCCGACCTGGAGGGTCTCGACTCGGTCCTGGAGCGGATCGAGCGGCTCGAGGAGAAGCACGGCGAGCGCTTCGCGCCGCCGGTCACCTTGAAGCGGCTGGTCGCCCAGGGTCGCCACGGCCTCAAATCGGGCCAAGGCTTCTACCCCTACCCACAGCCTGACGAGGGCGATCAGGCCGACACCGTGAAGCTGGAGACGCGGGGCGAGGTGGCAATTGCCTGGCTCGCCAACGCGCCGATGAACGCGATCTCGCCTGACGTCATCCGCGACCTGAAGACGGTCTGGGAGCGGGTCAAGGCGGACGACGGCGTCGGCGCGATGGTCGTCGCCTCCTCGATCCCGGTCGTCTTCTCGGCCGGCGCCGACATCAAGGCGTTCACGCAGATGGACGAGTCGAGTGGCAAGGAGCTGATCGACACCGCCCACGCCCTGCTGCGCGATCTCGGGCAGGACAGCACCGCGACGGTCGCCGCCGTCAACTCGATCGCCTTCGGTGGCGGCTGCGAGCTGGCGATGGCCTGCGACGCGCGGATCGGCGCCGAGGCGGCCGTCTTCGGCCAGCCGGAGATCAAACTCGGGATCATCCCCGGCTTCGGCGGCACCCAGCGGCTGCCACGCCTGGTGGGAGAGAACAAGGCGCTGGAGATGAACCTGGTCGGCGACGCGATCCTCGCCGACGAGGCGCTCGAGTTCGGCCTCGTCAACCGGGTCGTCCCCGACCACGAGCTGTTCGAGACGGCACTGGCCTGGGGTCGCAAGCTGGCCGGCCAGGCGCCGGTCGCCCGCGAGCAGATCAAGCAGGTGTCCGGCAAGGGCGACCTCGACGAGGGCATCGAGGCCGAGAAGCAGGGCTTCGCGACGGCCTTCGGCAGCGAGGACGCCAAGGAGGGCATCGGCGCCTTCCTCGGCAAGCGCACCCCCAAGTGGAGCGGCAGGTAGCCGAGCTGGCGACGGGCGTGGACCGACTCGCGGACCTGGTCCGCGAGTCGCATCGCGTCGTGGCCCTTACCGGGGCGGGGGT
>DASQDJ010000115.1:0-5416 GCA_035634215.1 Solirubrobacterales bacterium
CCAGCCGGGCTCCTCGATCAAGCCGATCATCCTCGCCACCGCCCTGCAGCAGGGGATCTCGCCGGAAACGGTCTACGCCTCCGAACCGAAAACCTTCTACTTCGGCAAGAAGGGCCAGGAACCGTTCCCGGTTAAAAACTACGGCGACAGCTACCTCGGCTCGGCCTCGCTGGCCACGGCGACGACCTACTCGGACAACTCGATCTACGCCCAGGTCGGCCTCGAAAGCATCGCCGGCGGGCCGCGGGCGATCGCCCGCACCGCGCACCGGCTCGGCGCCCAGACGCACCTCTCGACCAACCCGGCGATGGTGCTGGGCGGGCTGAAAGAAGGCGTGACGCCGCTCGAGTGGACCTATGCTTTCTCGACGATCGCCAACGACGGCGACCGAGTCAGCGGCACCCTGGCGCCCGACCCGGGCCGCACCCCGGTCGCCTACACCGAAGTCACCGACCCCGACGGCGACCTGATCAAGGGCGGGGACAACGACTCGATCGAGACCCAGGTCCTGCCTGAGGAGGTCGCCGAGGAAACCAAGTCGATCCTGCGCAGCGTGATCACCAGCGGAACCGGCGTCCGGGCCGACATCGGCGACGAAAGCCAGTGGGGCAAGACCGGGACCACCGACGACAACGGCGACGCCTGGTTCTGCGGCGCGACCGACGAGGTCACCGCCTGCGTCTGGGTCGGCTACGCCGACACCCTGACGCCGATGCTGACCGAGTTCTCGGGTGGGCCGGTCGATGGCGGCACCTTCCCGGCCTTGATCTGGGCCTCGGTGATCTCCGCCTGGGGGGAGATCCAGGCCGAGAACGCCGCCGAGCGGGAGGCCCGCAGCGAGGATGAAGGCTCCGAGGACGGGACGAGCGAAGAAGGCGAAGGCGACTCCTACGCCCCGCCGGAAGAAGAAAGCTACGAAAGCTCCCCCGAACCCGAAGGCCTCGAATCGGCCCCGCAGACCGAACCCGAACCCGAAGCGACTCCCGAAGAACCAGCTCCTGAAGCCGCCCCAGAAGAATCCGCGCCCGAATCCGGCGGCGGCCTCGGTGCCCCGGGTTAAGCCGCGGCCGGTCTAGGCCGCGACACGTAGGGGCTACCGGCCAGACTGAACCGCCAAGGGCGGTCTACGGCTTTGGTTATGCCAATCCGACGGCTGGCGACTATCTCGCCGTTCCAGCCCGGCTCGGGAGGAAGCAAGAGAAACGGATCCTGGGTCAAGTCGGTGCCGTTGTCGGCGAGCGTGATGCCGAGCGCCTCGGTCAGCTTGCCCGGGCCCGAGCAGAGGTCGGCGTCGGGCCGCTCGCCGCGCCGCGCGCGCATCTGGTCGAGGCCATGCGTCGGCTCGATCGCCCGGAACAGCACCGCTGCGGCCTCGCCCTCCGGTTCGGAGACCGCGTTGAGCAGGCTGTGGATGCCGTAGGAGAGATAGACGTAGGCGCGGCCGGGAGGGCCGAAGAGGACCTCGGTCCGCCGCGTCAGGCCGACGTAGGCGTGGCAGGCGGGGTCGTCGCGCTCGTAGCTCTCGGTCTCGACGACGACGCCGCCGCGGCCCTCGTAGAAGAGCCGGCAGCCGACCAGGTCACGGGCGACCTCGTGGACGGAGCGGGCGAAGAACTCGACGCCGAGCCGCTCTCGGGCCGCGGCGCTCACGAGCGAATCGCGGCGACCCTCGACTCGACCGCCGCCAGCGCCTCGCGGGCCTGCTCGATCTGCTCGGCGACGGCGGACGAGGACGTGCCGCCCTCGATCCGCTTCGACTCCAGCCAGCTCTCGCGCCGCAGCACCTCGTAGAAGGAGTCGCCGAGGTGCTCGGAGCGCTGACGCAGCTCTTCGCGGGTCAGCTCCGAGAGGGGCACGCCCCGCTCGACCGCGTCACGGACCAGGCCGCCGACGATCCCATGCGCCTCGCGGAACGGCACCCCCTTGCGGACCAGCAAATCGGCCACCTCGGTCGCCGCCAGCATCTCGTCGCCCGAGGCCGACTCGAGCCGCTCGCGGTCGAACTCGATCCCCGCCAGCATCCCCTCGCTCGCGTCCAGACAGGCCTCCACCGTGTCGATCGCGTCGAAGAGCGGCTCCTTGTCCTCCTGCATGTCCTTGCCGTAGGTGAGCGGCAGCGCGTGCATCGTGCCGAGCAGGGTCATATAGCTGGCGGCGACGCGCGGGCTCTTGGCGCGCAGCAGCTCGGCCGAGTCGGGGTTCTTCTTCTGCGGCATGATGCTCGACCCCGAGGAGAACGACTCGTCGAGCTCGCAGAAGCCGAACTCGCTGCTCGACCAGATCACGATCTCCGAGCCGAGCCGCGAGAGGTGCATCGAGCAGGTCGCGGCGGCGTTCAGGTAGTCAAGGACGAAGTCGCGGTTGGAGGCGCCGTCGATCGAGTTGGGGCTGACGTGCTCGAAGCCGAGGTCCGCGGCGACGGCGCGGCGGTCGATCTCCCAGTTGACGCCGGCGAGGGCGCCGGAGCCGAGCGGCATCACCGAGGCGCTGTCGAGCGCGAAGCCGAAGCGCGCCGCGTCGCGGGCCAGCATCCAGAAGTAGGCGAGCAGGTGGTGGCCGAGGTAAACCGGCTGGGCGCGCTGCAGGTGGGTGTATCCGGGCATCGGCCAGTCGCGGTGGCGCTCGGCCAGCTCGAGCAGCCGGCGCATCGCGGCGCCGCACAGCTCGATCGCCCGCAGCGAGTGGGCCTGGACGACCATCGCGACGTCGGTGGCGACCTGGTCGTTGCGCGAGCGGCCCGTGTGCAGCTTGCCGGCCAGCGGCCCGATCTCCTCGCCGAGCAGCCGCTCGACCGCCATGTGGATGTCCTCGTCGGAGTCCTCGAACTCGAAGCCGTGCGCGCCGATCCGCTCCCGGACCCGGTCGAGCCCGTCGCAGACGCGCTCCAGCTCGTCGTCGTCGAGGACGCCGATCTGGCAGAGGCCGCGGGCGTGCGCCTTCGAGCCGTCGATGTCGTAGGGCGCCAGCTGCCAGTCGAAGGGCAGCGAGCGGTTGAGCCGCCAGAAGCGAGGATCGGGGTCTTTGCGGAAGCGCGACATCGGCGGAGGCTCGGTCAACGGAGCGATTGGGCGAGAGCCTCGCACACCCGTGCCACCTGCGACTCGGTCATCTTCGTGAAGAAGGGCAGGGCGAGCGAGCGCGCCGAGGCGGCTTCGGCGACGGGGAACTGCCCCTCGCGGTAGCCGAGCTCGCGCAGGTGCGGGAAGAGGTGGATGCAGGGCAGGTACGCCTTGCTGGCGACTCCGCGCTCGCCCAGCCGGGCGATCGTCGCGTCGCGGTCGGCGCCCTCGGGCAGCTGGACCGCGTAGACGAACCAGCTGCGCCGCTCGCCGCCGCGGCCGGGCCCGGGGATGCGCAGGCCGTCGATGCCGGCGAGGCCGGCCGCGTAGAGCGAGGCGACCGCCTCGCGGCGCGCCAGCATCGCGTCGAGCTTCTCGACCTGGGCGACGCCGAGCGCCGCGGCGAGGTCGGAGAGGCGGTAGTTGAAGCCGAGGCCGGCGTGGTCGAGCCAGCCCATGTCGGGAGCGCGGCCCTGGTTTCGCTCGGAGCGCAGCCGCGCCGCGGTCCCGGGATCGGTCGGGACGACCATTCCCCCCTCCCCCGTCGTCAGCTGCTTGTTGGCGTAGAAGGCGAAGGTGGCGAGGTTGCCGCGAGCGCCCACCCTGCGGCCCTCGGCGTCGACCGCGCCGAGGGCCTCGCAGGCGTCCTCGAGGATGCCGAGGCCGCGGCTGGCGGCGATCGCCTCCAGCTCGGCCATCGCGGCGGGATAGCCGAAGATGTGGACCGGCAGGATGCCGGCGCTGCGGTCGCGGAGCGCTGCCTCGACCGCGGCTGGATCGAGGTCGAGCGTCTCGGGGTCGACGTCGCAGAAGACCGGGCGCACGCCCTCGTAGAGCAAGCAGTTGGCCGACGCGACGAAGCTGAAAGGGCTGGTGAGGACCTCGTCGCCGGGGCCCCAGCCGAGGGCGCGGACACCGAGGTGGAGCGCCGCCGTGCCGCTCGAAACGGCGACCGCGTCCTCCACGCCCAGCCAGGCCGCGAGCTCCCGCTCGAAGCGCTCGCCCATCGGGCCGAGCGAGAGCCGCCCGGAGCGCAGCACCTCGAGCGCCAGCTCCTCCTCGCGCGCGCCGATCTCCGGGCACGCGAGCGGGATCGGGTCGGTCACGCGCGGCAGCCTACCCGGCGCCGTCTCCGCCCCGGGGCTGGAAGGCGTACTCCAGTGAATCCACCAGCGCCTCCCACGAGGCCTCGATGATGTTCTCCGAGACGCCGATCGTCCCCCACTCGCGTTCCTGGCCGGTCGAGTCGAGCAGGACGCGGGTGACCGCGCCGGTGCCGTGGCTCTCGTCGAGGATCCGCACCTTGTAGTTGGTCAGCTCGACCCCCGCGAGGTCGGGATAGTGCTCGGTGAGCGCCTTGCGCAGCGCCTTGTCGAGTGCGTTGACCGGCCCGTTGCCGACCGCCCAGCAGACGTGGCGCTCGCCGTCGACGTGGACGCGGATCGTCGCCTCGGTCTCGGCCTCGCCGCTGTCCTTTTTCGAGGTGATGACGCGGTAGCTCTCCAGCGTGAAGAGCGGCCTGTAGTCGCCGGCGGCGCGGCGCAGCAGCAGCTCGAAGGAGGCCGGAGCTGCCTCGTAGTGATAGCCGCGGTGCTCGCGCTCCTTCAGCAGCTCGACGGCGCGCTCGGTCGCCCCGTCGTCCATCTCCACGCCGAGCTGCCTGGCCTGGGCGCGAATCGTCCCCTTGCCCGACAGCTCCGACGGCGTGCTCTCGCTCTGGTTGCCGACCTGGCCCGGGTCGACGTGCTCGAAGGTGCGCGGGTCGACCTCCACCGCGGCGCCGTGCATCCCAGCCTTGTGGGTGAATGCGTGCCAGCCGACGTAGGGCTGGGATGGGTCCGGTGGCATGTTGCAGAGCTCGGCGAGGTAGTGCGATGCGCGCGAGAGGCTCGCCAGCTGCTCGGCCGAGACGACGTCAAAGCCCATCTTCAGCTGCAAGGCCGGCATGATCGAGGCGAGGTTGGCGTTGCCGCAGCGCTCGCCGTAGCCGTTCAGCGTCCCCTGCACGAGGCGCGCTCCCGCTTCGACGGCGGCGAGCGAGTTGGCGACGCCGCAGGCCGCGTCGTCGTGGGTGTGGATCCCGACCTCGACCCCGTCGCCGAGCGCTTCGGCGACGGCCGCCGTCGCCTCGCCGACGAAGGCGGGCAGGCTGCCGCCGTTGGTGTCGCAGAGGGTGACGTTCTCCGCGCCCGCGTCGGCGGCGGCGCGCACGCATTCGAGCGCGTAGCCGGCGTCGTCGCGGTAGCCGTCGAAGAAGTGCTCGGCGTCGTAGACGACGCGCTTGCCCGCGCCGTGGCAGAAGGCGACCGAGTCGGCGATCATCGCCAGGTTCTCGTCGCGCGAGGCGCGGATCACCT
>DASQDJ010000116.1:0-4056 GCA_035634215.1 Solirubrobacterales bacterium
CGCCACGTCGCACTCCTCGGCCGCGGCGTCCGGCCGTGGGGCCGGGAGCGGGCCCGCCGGCGCGGGCGTCGCTCCCTCGTCGAGCCGGCAGTCGGTCTCGATCCCGACTCTCGCCTCGACCCGTGGGTCGATCGCATAGCCGAGCGTCGTGAAGGTCTTCGCCATCAGCAGCAGTTGGTGGTAGAGGCCGAGCCGCGAGCGCTCCATCCGCGCGAGGAAGCCTTCGCGGGCGGCGAGGTCGAGGCGGCTGAAGCGCCACGGGAAGGGCAGCCACTCGAAGGCGCGCAGAGCCAGCCTGACCTGACGGAGGGTGCGCGGCGAGAGCGAGGGGAGGAAGCGCCCCAGCGGCCCGGAGACGTCGACCTCGCGCTCCGCCGCTGGAAGCCCGTCGAGGGCGGGGGCCATCGCCTCGCAGATCGCGCTCAGCGTGCGCTGCTCGGCGGCCGAGAGCCCCGGCGGGCGCTGTCAGCCAGGCGCCGGCGCGCGGTCGACGCGGCCCGCGAGCGACCACAGCCATAGCGCGGCTACGGCGAGGAAGCCGTCGACCACGAAGTTGAGCAGCAGGAAGAAAGAGTCTTCCTCGAAGGCGTAATAGGCGATCGAGCCGAGCGAGGAGGCGGCCTTGCCCGCGGCCAGCACCAACAAGAGAGGCCGGTAGCGGACGACGTCGGCCTGGACGACCAAGGCGAGCCCGGTGATGACGACCATGTAGGCGAAGGCGAGCGCCAGCCACAGCCGGTCGTCCGTGCCGTCCACGAAGAAGCCCGGGACGGCGACGAAGAGGAGGCCCACGAGCGCGAACCCGGCGGCCATCAGGCGCACGTTCACGGCCACGAATCGCTCTGCCGCCGCTCCCCTCATCGCCGCCGGACTCTAGCTGGCTGAGCAGCCAGTGCGCAGGGAGAACGCCGCTCTGCTTGCGGATTGCGTTGCTACCTTGAGGCTGTGATGCGTTCGACGGCGGCTCTCCTGTCCACGGCAATCGCGCTGGCGGGGGTCTCCGTCGCCTCGGCGGAGACCACTCACGTCTATCCGGTCACGCTGACGATCTCCGTCGACCGGCAGGCACGCCAGATCGACGTCAGCGTCTCCTCCGACGCGCCGGCCCAGTTCTGCGAAACGAGCATGATTCGGATCCGGCGGGCGATGCCCGGCAAGGACAAGGTAATCGCGCGCTCCTTCCCTAACGATCTCGGCGAATGGCACTTGAAAGCGCCGCCCGCCCTGCGCGGCAAGCGGATCTATGCCGAGGTCTCCGGCTACCGCCTGCCCGAACGGCCGGTGGAATGCCTCGGCGCGCGGTCGCGGACCGTCACCGCGCCCTAGGCCGAGCGCGCTGAAGCCGGGCCTACTGTCCCCCGACCGGCGCGTAGCGGCTGTGCAGCATCAGGTCGTTGCCGTCCGGGTCGCGGAAGAACGCCATGTGGCAGACGCCCGTGTCGAGGATCTCGCCCATGAACTCGACGCCCTTGCCTTCCAGCTCCCGGCGGGCCGCCGCGACGTCGTCCACGTGCAGCGCCGGGTGGGCGTTGCGCTGCGGCTCGAACCGCATGCCGAATCTCGTCGGCTCCCAGATGGCGAAGCAGGTGTCGCCGGCCCAGAACTCGAAGCGGCCATGGTCGTCGGGACGCAGGCCGAGCGTCTCGACGTAGAAGCGACGGGAGCGCTCCGCGTCCTCGGAGGGGACCCCGACGAAGTCGACCTTGCTGATCATCGCTACCTCCAGTTGGTTGGGTAGGCAAAGGCTACGCGCGCGGCGTCCGACCTAGAATCCGCGCCGTGATCGAGCGCGAGCAAGTCGTCCACGTCGCCAAGCTGGCGCGGCTGCGGCTCTCCGAGGCCGAGCTGGAGCGGATGGCCGGCGAGCTGTCGGGGATCCTCGAGCACGTCGACCGAATCGGCGAGCTCGACCTCGACGACGTCGCTCCGACCTCGCACGTGGTCGCCCTCGAGAACGTGTTGCGCCCCGACGACTCGCGACCGAGCTGGCCGCGCGAGACGGTGCTGAAGGCGGCGCCCGACCCGGCCGAGGGTGCCTTCCGGGTGCCCTCGCCCCAGGCCGAGGCCGAGGCGGAATGAGCCGCGAGCTGCTCTACCTGAGCGTCGCCGCGGCGGCGGAAAGGATCGCCGCCGGGGAGCTCTCGGCCGAGGAGTACGGGGCGGCCTGGCGCGAGGCGGCTGCCGGCGACGAGCTGAACGCCTACCTCTGGCGGGGCGAGGACGGGGTCGCCGGGAGCGGCGAAGACGCGGGGGGCGGCGACGGGAGCTCCGGTCCGCTCGCCGGCGTCCCCGTGGCGGTCAAGGACATCTTCTGCACCGAGGGGATCGTGACGACGGCGGGCTCGCGCATCCTCGAGGGCTACAGGCCGCCCTACACCGCCACGGCCGTCCGGCGCCTCGGCGAGGCAGGCGCGCGGCTGCTCGGCAAGACCAACATGGACGAGTTCGCGATGGGGTCCTCCAATGAGAACTCGGCCTACGGCCCCGTCCGCAACCCCTGGGACCACGAGCGGGTGCCGGGCGGCTCCTCTGGCGGCTCGGCGGCGGTCGTCGGCGGCGGCCTGGCGCCCTGCGCGATTGGCACCGACACCGGCGGCTCGATTCGCCAGCCCGCGGCGCTCTGCGGGATCGTCGGGCTCAAGCCGACCTACGGCGCGATCTCGCGCTACGGGATGATCGCCTTTGCCTCCTCGCTCGACCAGTGCGGCCCGCTGACCCGCGACGTCACCGACGCGGCGCTGTTGCTGGCGGCGCTGCAGGGCCGCGATCCCTGCGACTCGACCTCGGTCGGGATCGAGGGCGGGGTCGAGCCGCCGAGCCGCGAGGACCTCTCCGGCCTGCGCTTCGCCGTCCCCTCCGAGCTCGCCCACGACGCGATCGAGCCGGGCGTCCGCGCGGTCTTCGAGCAGGCGCTGGCCCGGATCGAGGAGCTGGGCGGCGAGGTCGACGAGATCCCGCTGCCTCACTCCGAGCATGGGATCTCCGCCTACTACGTGATCGCCCCGGCCGAGGCCTCGGCCAACCTCGCCCGCTACGACGGCGTCCGATACGGGATGCGCGCCGGCGGGGCCGGCGACCTGGTCGAGATGTACGAGACGACGCGGGCCGAGGGCTTCGGCGACGAGGTCAAGCGCCGCATCATGCTCGGCACCTACGCGCTGTCCTCGGGCTACTACGAGGCCTACTACGGGCGCGCGCAGAAGGTCCGAACCAAGATCGCCGACGACTTCCGCGAGGCCTTCTCGCGCTTCGACTTCGTCGTCACGCCGACCTCGCCCTCGGTTGCCTTCCGGCTCGGCGAGAAGACCGACGACCCGCTGGCGATGTACATGAACGACTTCTTCACGGTGCCGATGAGCCTCGCCGGCATCCCGGCGATCTCGATCCCGGCCGGCCTCGCCGAGCCGCAGGGGGGAGGGCCGCGGCTGCCGGTCGGCTTCCAGATAGCCGCGCCGGCCTTCGCCGAGCAGCGCCTGCTCGAGGCCGCCTACGCGCTGGAGCGGGCGATCGAATTCGACGCCTCGCCGGGGGAAGCCGATGGCTGAGCTCGAGGCCGTCATCGGGCTGGAGATCCACGTCCAGCTGGCGACCAGGACGAAGATGTTCTGCGGCTGCGAGCTCTCCTTCGGCGACGAGCCGAACGTCCACACCTGCCCGGTCTGCCTCGCCCACCCGGGCGTCCTGCCGGTCCCCAACGAGGAGGCGATCCGCTACGCGCTGAAGATCGCCGCCGCGCTTGAGTGCGAGGTGGCGCCGCGCTCGATCTTCCACCGCAAGAACTACTTCTATCCCGACAACCCGAAGGCGTACCAGATCAGCCAGTACGACGAGCCGGTTGCCGGCGCCGGGCGGCTGGGCGGGATCCGCATCCACCGCGCCCACCTCGAGGAGGACGCGGCGAAGACGATCCACCTCGGCGGCTCGGGCCGAATCCACGGCTCCGGCGCCTCGCTGGTCGACGTCAACCGGGCCGGGACGCCGCTGGTCGAGATCGTCACCGAGCCCGACCTGCGTGGCGCCGCCGAGGCGGCCGCCTGGGCGCGCCTGCTGCGCACG